>CBDAFK010000108.1:0-4968 GCA_965195235.1 uncultured Desulfobacterales bacterium
GTATATAAGTAACGACTCAGGTTGTTTAGGCTGAAGGCTGAAGACTGTTAGTAAAGGACTGAACGTGGTACGCCATGACTATGTGAATAGTTACAAATTTATTAGCTAAAATTCAGAGGAAATACAATGCACAAATTATTAGTCGACCAGCCGGGCCAAAAAATGCTGCTCCTTGGGAATGAAGCAATCGCACGCGGCGCAATTGAGGCCGGGGTTGCTGTCGCCACTACATATCCGGGCACGCCGTCTTCCGAAATTTCTCTGAACCTTTTCCAGATGTCCCGGGAAAGCGATCTTTATTTTGAATATAGTGTCAATGAAAAGGTTGCCCTTGAAGTAGCGGCTGCTACCGCAAATTCCGGGGTTCGCAGCATGTGCGTAATGAAGCATTTGGGAATGAATGTGGCTGCGGATGCCCTCATGACCCTTGCTTACATCGGAGTAAAAGCAGGGCTGGTTATTATTACAGCAGATGACCCATTCATGTTTTCCAGCCAGAACGAACAGGACAACCGCTATTATGCCACTCTTTCAGGACTGCCCCTTCTCGAAGCCTCCTCGATTGAAGAGGCCAGAGAAATGGTTGCTTTTGCATTTGATCTTTCTGAAAAGCTTCGTGAGCCGGTTATCTTCAGGACAACAACCAGGCTCAACCATGCAACAGAAGTCGTGACTTTGGGTAAAATCAAAAAAAGAAAAACAAAGGGGGATTTTAAAAAAGATCCATTTAATTATGTTACGGTTCCTGCTGTAGCGAGAAAGCTGCATGCCAGGCTGCTTGAAAATTTTAAACATGCTGAAAAGATCTCTGAAACCAGCGCCTATAATTTTATAACAGGCAACGGAAATCTTGGCGTTATATGCAACGGTGTAAGCTATAATTATGTATATGATGCTGTAACAGACCTGAATATTGGAGACAGGGTTAAAATACTTCGCATCGGTTTTTCACATCCAATGCCGGCTAATCTGATAAAAGATTTCTTAAAAGAATGTAAAAAGGCTCTGATTGTAGAGGAGGGTGAGCCTTATATGGAAGAAAGCGTAAAGGCGTTAGCCCAGGAGGATGGATTAACCCTGCCCATAAGGGGCAAGGGAAAGGATCTTTTTTCACATCTTTACGAGTTTAATCCCGGGCTTGTAAGGCAATGCCTGGCAAAATATTTTGATGTCCCCTATACACTGCCGGAAACTGTCGATTTTTCCGATTTCCCGGCCGATATCCCGGAAATTCCGCAAAGGCCTCCTAATCTTTGCGCGGGCTGCTCACACAGGGCCACTTATTATGCGGTTAAAAAGGCGGCAGAGGGTTTGGAAACCATATACCCGACAGATATCGGATGTTATACCCTTGGCTTGCTGCCCCCTCTTTCCATGGCTGATTTTCTCATCTGTATGGGATCATCTGTCGGAACTTCTTGCGGCTTTTCAAAAGTAACAGATAAAAAGGTCATTGGCTTTATTGGAGATTCAACCTTTTTTCACTCAGGCATACCAGGGCTGATAAATGCTGTTTTCAACAACCATAATTTTACACTGATTATTCTTGACAACGGCACTACCGCCATGACAGGGCATCAGCCGAATCCAGGCGTTGATATGAAAAAATTAAACCTTGAGGGGTTCGGCCATGTCTCCATTGAAAATGTTGTCAGGGGAATCGGCGTGTCCCATGTCACAGTAATCAAACCGTACAATATTAAAAAAAGCATTGAAGCTGTAAAAAAATCTCTTAATTATAAAGGAGTTTCGGTTGTTATATCAAAACAGATGTGCACCCTTTATGCTAAAAGCCTGAAAATGCTTAAGGCCGTGCCGTTTTATATCAGCGATAAATGCAAAAATCACAGAAATTGCGTCAATGAGCTTGCATGCCCGGCCTTTTATATCCAGGATGAACGGGTTAAAATCGACCCGGACATGTGTGTGGGCTGCTCAATCTGCGCTCAGATCTGCCCGGAAAATGCAATTTTGCCGTTAAAAAAGTAAATGTGCTTCAGGCAGGAAAAACCAGCTATTTTCATCACGAAGCATACAGAGACCGCAGAGTAAATTGGGCATTAACCTGTCCTGCTAATGAGCATTTCAAATGAATTAAGATTTACCTTTTCAGGAGAAGAATACCATGAAACTTGATATGTTTTTGCGTAAGTCATACGTTCTGACACTCCTTCTTGTCTTTATCTTTTTGTCGATGCAAACCGGCTGTTGCCCCAGAATTAAAGGCTGGTCTCAAGAATCTTTTCGAAGGCCCGACTTCACCAG
Source organism: uncultured Desulfobacterales bacterium (assembly GCA_965195235.1). Taxonomy (GTDB): domain Bacteria; phylum Desulfobacterota; class Desulfobacteria; order Desulfobacterales; family ETH-SRB1; genus Desulfaltia. The sequence continues at coordinate 2,266 of CBDAFK010000108.1, forward strand.
AGATACTCTGGATCAAGAAGGGCTGGCTCTTTTGCCTGTAATCATTTTGAAAGAGACCTACAAGAAGACCAGGGAACCTGCCGGTCAGACTCCACCTGCTCCTTACGCTCAGCCAACCGCTCAAGCAGCTAATGGAAAAGTGAAGGAGGTTGCTACACACGACGCTCACCGAATCATCATGGGCGAGATTCTGCTTAGCAAGATTCAATCCATGTGGCCTTCTCTCAGAATTGTTACTCCCAGCGATGTTCTGAAACGATTAAACGATGAGGGATTGACCGATTCTTATCGTAAGTTTGATAGAGATTTTTCCAAAGTGGGGTTTGACAGCGTTTTTCTTAAGAGTTTGGGAAGAACGCTTAATTGCCGTTACCTGTTCATCAGCCAGATAGTAGTTACTGAATCAAAATCAGATGCCTCACTTGTCTTTGTCTGGACCTTTGGAAGTAAGTCGGTGCTCCGTTCTGTCAATATCTCCGGGCAGATCTGGGATATTGTCAAGGGCCAGCAAGTTTGGGAAGGATTCGGTGTTGGCTACAACAGGCTATCTTCTTATGAGAAGATTCCGCTCATCGAAGAAATTGCAGGTAAGGCAGTAGAAAGTTTATTAAAAAACATCATGCCATAACTGCAGCAAAATAATGAAATCTCTATTCTCAGATAACCGACGCAGCATATCAGGAAAGTATCTGTATCTTGTATTCATTGCAACAGCATTTATGATAATCTCAGGCTTTACTAAAGATGTTAAAGCTGTTGAAAAAAACTTTCCTTTTCAGCCGGGTGAAAAACTGATTTTTCAAGCTAAATTGGGTATTGTGCCTGTCGGAGAAATTATTCTTGAAGTGCTTCCCATGGAAACCGTAAATGGCATCAAATCACATCATTTTGCAATAACAACGAATACTTATTCATTTATGGATATTTTTTACAAAATTCAAGAAAAAGCAAACGGATATACAGATGCAGGTATGACTCGCTCAATCTTGTATAAAAAAAAGAGCAAAGGGAAGCACCCAAGAAATGTTGTTGTAAATTTTAATTGGGAAAAGCATGAAGCTGCTTATTCTAATTTTGGGGAAAAAATGAAACCAATTGCTATCCTGCCTGGCTCGTTTGATCCATTGTCTATTTTTTTTGTTATTCGCCTTTATGATCTAAAAGAGAGTTTAGAGATCGAAATGCCTGTCACCGATGGAAAAAAGTGCATATCAGTAAAAGCAACAGTCCTGAAAAGAGAAGACCTCAAACTAGCGAACAAGACATATGACACCTATCTCGTGGAACCTGATATAGAAAGCATCAGCGATATATTTAAAAAGAGCAAAGATCCTAAGGTCAAAATATGGTTCACGGCAGATGAAAGAAAAATCCCGGTTAAAATAAAGAGCAAGCTGGGGGTCGGAAGTTTTATTTTTGAGCTTGTTTCTGCCGAGTATTGATAAATTTGTAAAAAGCTAAATTATGCCGCTTAGCAGACGAAAATAACTTGTCAATCATATCAAAGGGTTATGCTTTATTCGTTTTAATATATAACGTTCCGAATATCTCTATAAATTAAAGGTTTTCGTTATTCACCGTCCGGCAGATGAAGCGCGGCGACAAAGAGGATTGGATGAAAAGATTCAAGGTTCAACTACATGGAGAGAATTTCCTCTTAAATCTTGACGGTGTACTCAAAAAGTATGGATTTTATGCCGCGAGATTTGTAAAGGCGAAAGATCCGCAAGAGGCTGAAAAAATTGCCATCATCTTAACTCGCCAAAATCCTAATTTAAGGGGAACCGTATTAAGTGAAAGTGCTGTTCGTCCGAAAATTAATTTGAAAGAAATAAAAGAAGTCGGCTTTCTAAAATTCTTTATTAAAAAATCGAAAACAGACTTTACGTTTTATTCCGAAGATTAGGAATAGCAAATTGATTCTCTTCTACTTTCTCACAAAGGAAAAACTTGTAATAAGAAGCGCGATACCGTATGGTTATTACAAAAGGGGGGATATCCACTTCATTGTCCTTGGGTATATTGTAGGTTGGGTTAAGCGGTTATAGTCATCACTTTTGTTGGGTTCGCCTGACTTAATAGAACCTCAACACACTGAGATCACTGCAAAATTAGCGAACCCAACAAAATTAGTTGCAAACCGGCGGCTTAACCCAACCTACAATTTGTCGTTTAGGGTAGTGAAGTGGATAGCCCTTTAATAAAAAAGCTCCTCTATTAAACTTTAGGAGGAGCCTTTATTAAGATGGTGGCGATGCAGGGAGTTGAACCCCGGACACTACGGATATGAGCCGTATGCTCTAACCAACTGAGCTACATCGCCATAAAGATATTTTGAAAAAAATTTTGTATCAGCTCACGTTCATATAGTCAAGAAATAATCGGTTCCAGGCGTGAACCGTGAACCCCGCCGCAGGCAGGGCTCAGCCCAGGTTTTATGCAGGCGAGGATCCCGCAACTTCAACTGTGTACTCTTCTATGGTGTCGGGAATATTTGGAAACATTATTATAAACGGGAGCAGTTTGCCCGGTTTAACATTTACATTCGATTTATTATCGCCGAGACGGTTTGCAAGTTTTTTATCTATTGAATTCATATCCATATTTGACAAATCCTGGTCAGACAAGACATTACCGCAGTAAACAGTTGCTGATTTTGAAAGAATTTTTCCTTTGGCATAGAGTTTTCCTGTTACTCTAATA
>CBDAFK010000109.1:0-12438 GCA_965195235.1 uncultured Desulfobacterales bacterium
GAAACCATGCACAGGCCGACCGGATTAATGGGCGTACAGATTTTTTTTCAGATTGAGACAGGGCTGTCGATTTCGACATTTTTTTTACCCTGCTTGATGCTTGCAGCCGCAAGGTAAGGATCGTGTTGAAAAAAAAGAATCCAGTTTTCTTTTAATGCTCTGGTTAGAAGCTTTTCTCTTTCATCAATTAAAGTCATTGGAAAATTGTCATACCCCATATTCCAGGGAACAGGCAGATGCGCTGATGTTGGGATAAGATCAGCGCAAAAAAAGAGAGACCTTGTTTTGCCCTTTACAAGCGGATGCTGCTGGCCGGGTGTATGCCCGTTGGTTACAACAATATCAATTCCATTAAATATTTTTTGCGGGCCATCAAGAAGATTTAAAACTCCGGCTTCCTGCAGCGGAATAAAATTTTCTTTCATATAGCTTGCCCTGTCTCTTGCTGATGGGTTGTTTGCAATTTCCCACTGTTTTTTTTGAATATAATATCTGGCATTCTGAAATGTCGGGACAGCCTTGCCATCCATGATAGATGTTGATCCTCCTGCGTGATCAAAGTGGAGGTGGGTTATTATTACATCGGTAATATCGCTGCAGGTCAATCCAAGCTCAGACAATGACATATTGATATTTGCTGAATCTGTATCTACCTGATATATTTTTTTCAGCTTTTCAGATAATTTGTCGCCGATTCCTGTATCAATTAGAATGTTTTTCCTTTTTCCCTGTATTAAAAGAGACCTTGCCTGCAGGGAGATGAGATTTTTTTCGTCGGCAGGCATTTTTCTTTCCCATAATATTTTTGGAACAACTCCGAACATTGCGCCGCCGTCTATTGAAAATTTGCCTGTTTCAATGGAAAAGCATTCGTAATCTCCAAATTTCATAACTTCACCTGTTTTCCTTATACCCGCATCCCTTTTCTATGCAGGCGTAAAAAGCGCCTTCTCTTTTAGTTGTTTTTTCAACAAGAAATTTAGCCTTGCATTCGGGACATTCTTTTGCGACCGGCTTATCCCAGATGGCAAATTTGCATTCAGGATAACGGCTGCATCCATAGAAGATTTTCCCGCGCTTTGACCTTCTTTCAACAAGATCGCCGGAGCAGCCGTTTTCAGGACATTTTACACCGGTAGTCTGTCCTCCCTGATTTGAATTTATTGATTTAGTGTTTTTACAATCAGGATATCCGCTGCAGGCAAGAAACGGCCCGTATTTCCCCTGTTTTAAGACCATAGGCTTGCCGCATTTTTCGCAAATTTCGCCGGAAGCCTCATCTTTGGGCAATTCAACAGGCTGGATTTTTCCTGTTTCATCCCTTGTGTAGTTTGTTGAATATTTGCATTCAGGGTATCCGCTGCAGGCAAGATATTGCCCATTTTTACCCACCTTGATATGCAACTGTCTGTTACATCTGGGACAGGTTAAACCTGTCGGGAGACCCACGCCCCGCATGCTGAGCATCGATTCTGATGCAGCATCCAGATCTTTTTTAAAAGGATCGTAAAAACGTGTAAGTATCTCCAGGTAATCAGCCTCTGCATCTTCAATGCTGTCCAGACTATTCTCCATTCTCGCAGTAAAATCGACGCCAAATATATCAGGAAAGCTTTGTACGAGAAGATCGTTTACAATGAACCCTAATTCGCTTGGCCTGAAATAACCTTTGGCAAAATCTACATATCCTTTTGTTCTGATAGTTGATAATATGGCGGCATAGGTGCTTGGACGTCCTATTCCGTTTTCCTCAAGCTCTTTGATGAGTGATGCTTCTGAAAATCTTGGGGGCGGCAATGTAAAATGCTGCTTTGGATCCAATTTGTTGAGTTTTAATACCATGCCTTCAGAAAGCTTTGGAAGATCATCTTCTTTTCTTTTCCTTTCATCTGCATCGTCAACTGACATATAAAGAGTCATAAAGCCTGGAAATTTAATGGTTGACCCGCTTGCGGCAAATAAATAGGAACCGGCTTTGATAGATATCAAGCTGGTGTCTATAATGGCCTGCGCCATTTGCGATGCAACAAACCTTTTCCATATAAGGGTGTATAGAGATAGCTGGTCTTTGGAAAGATAACCGGCAATTTTTTCAGGCGCATTAAAGACCGATGTAGGCCGTATGGCCTCATGCGCGTCTTGAGCCTTTTTGCGGTTTTTGAAAAATCTTGGTTTTTCAAGAGCATATTGTTTGCCAAAACGCTCCTGGATCAGCAAAAGGGCTTCTTCGGCAGCCTCTTTTGATATCCTGGTTGAATCTGTACGCATGTATGTGATAAGCCCTTCCGGCTTGCCAGGCCCCAGGTCTATGCCTTCATAGAGCTGCTGCGCTACAATCATAGTCTTTTTAGCAGAAAATCTCAGTTTTCTGATGGCTTCCTGCTGGAGTTTGCTTGTAATAAAAGGGGGAAGAGGATTTCTTTTTGTGGTTTTTTTCTGAACTTTTTCTACTATAAACCTGGTTTCAGACAGATCATTAAGGATGGCGGTTGAAGCCTTTTCATCGGGAATTCTGATCTTCTTTCCGTCTTTTTTCGCAAGTTTTGCGGTAAAGGGAGGGGGTGCGTTGTCCTCAAGCCAGGCTGTTATCGACCAGTATTCTTCTGGATTAAAGGCATAAATGGCCCGCTCCCGTTCACAGATTATCCGCACCGCGACAGATTGCACCCTTCCTGCGCTCAGCCCGCCTTTGACTTTGCGCCACAGCAAGGGCGAAACCTGATATCCCACCAGCCTGTCTAATATCCTGCGTGCCTGTTGAGCCTCATATCTTTTCTTGTTGAGATTTTCAGGAGCGGCAATCGCCTTATTGATAGCATTTTGTGTAAGTTCGTGAAAAAGAACCCTGTGAAATTTTCTATCCTTTTTTTTCAGAACTTCGGCCGCATGGTATGCAATTGCCTCGCCCTCTCTGTCAGGATCGGCGGCAAGGTAGATATCTTTGGCATCGCCCGCAGCCCTCTTTAATGATGATATAACTTTTTGCTTTCCAGGGATATTTTTATATTTTGGCTTGAAATCTTTTTCAATATCAATGCCCATTTCTTTTGCAGGCAGATCTTTTATGTGCCCGACCGTTGCGGCCACATTATAGCTTTTGCCAAGATACTTTTTTATGGTTCTAACTTTAGTCGGTGATTCAACTACGATAAGCGGTTTGGTCACTATCATTCCTTTCAGTAACAGTTCACGGTTCAGAGTTCACAGTTCACGGTTACTTCTTCCCTACTTCATGTTTTTTGTTTTTATGGAAAAGAGTTTGCCGGGTGTTTGTACTGCAACCCCTTTTAATTCCAGCTTAAGCAATATGCCCGAAAGTTTTCCCGGTTCCATGGAGATTTTTCTCACAAGCTCGTCTATATGAACTGGATATGGCCCAAGCGCTTTATATACCGTCAATTCTTCTGATGAGAACGGCGGAAGTTTATCTGTTGTTTTGTTTTGATCTGTGTTTTCGGTTGTGGCATGCCCCTGCAAAAGAGGCGCAAGCTCTTCTATAATATCCTGCGTTTGTTCAACCAGTTTGGCTCCCTGTTTGATAAGTGTATGTGTGCCGGTGCTTTTAAAGGAATGGATGCTTCCCGGAACAGCAAACACCTCTCTGTTCTGTTCTGCTGCCAGGCGCGCTGTAATGAGTGACCCGCTTTTTTTGCTTGCTTCCACTATAACGGTTCCAAGTGAAATGCCGCTGATTATCCTGTTTCGTGCAGGAAAATTATGAGCTTCAGGTTCCGCCATAAGAGAAAACTCTGAAATAACAGCGCCGCTGACTGCAATTTTATGAAAAAGCTTTATATTCTTTGCGGGATAAACCCGTTCAAAACCGCTTCCTAACACGGCAATTGTTTTTCCTTTACCCATCAAGGCGCCTTCATGGGCAGCGCTATCGATTCCTATTGCCATGCCACTGACTACTGTAATTCCATTTAAAGCCAGATTTTCGCAAAGCTGTTTGGTCGTTGATATTCCATAGGTTGTCGCATTCCTGGAACCAACAACAGCAATATTTTTTATAGATTTGTCAAGATTTCCGTAAACATACAAAAAGGGTGGTGGATCCGGTATTTGCAGTAAAAGGGGAGGATAATGGCTATCTGTCATTGTGACAATCCAGTAACCTTTTTGCGTTACAAGATCGAGCTCCTTTTTAACCTGCTCAGGCATCCTGTGCCGCTTTATCGCTGATACAAGGCGTTCGGACATGCCGTCGAGCTCAAGAAGTTCTTTGCGTGATGCTTCAAAAACATGCACCGGAGACTTGAAATGGTCGATAAGACGCTTGAAATGGCAGCACCCAATTCCCGGAACGGTTTTGAGAGCAAACCATGGCAGAATATTTTCCACTTATTTTTTCTTCCCATGCTTTTGCCAGGCAAGAAGTATGGGGCTTGCCACAAATATCGAGGAGTATGTTCCTGTAAGCACTCCGACTATCATTGCAAATGCAAAGTCGTGAATAATCCCGCCTCCAAGTGCAAAAAGGGTGACAACCACAAAAAGAGTTGTCAAAGAGGTTAGGATTGTACGACCGAGTGTTTCATTTATACTTGTGTTAATGATTACTTCCAGAGTATTTTTGTGGTATTTTCTTAAGTTTTCACGGATACGGTCAAAAACAACAATTGTATCATTCAAAGAATATCCAATTATGGTGAGAAGGGCAGCGATAATCGGAAGGGAAAACTCCTTGTCGCAAATAGAAAAAATACCTACAGTAATAGTGATGTCATGGATAAGGGCAACAATAGCCCCCATAGCGTATTTAAGCTTGAGAAACCAGAAGAGGATAAGTGTAATGACTACGGCAGCGCTGATAAGGAAGGCTACGCCGACATTGAATAAGGAAAAAAAATATACGGCAACCATCAGCGCTCCAGCCATGACGCCGCTTAAGATCCACTTTAATTCAAAGCGCCCGGATATATATATGGTGATAAAGAGCAGGGCGTAGAACATGGCAAACAGAGCTTTTTCACGTAAATCTTTGCCTACCTGCGGGCCTACCATCTCGACCCGACGAATCTGCACATGATTTCCTGTAACGTATTCAAGGGCTTTTTTTACCCTGGAAGTAAAATCTTGAGAACTCGAGATAGACATGTCGGTCTTTATAAGATATTCATTATCTTTTTTATCGCCAAACTCTTGAACCGATGATTTGCCGAGTTCAAGTTCATTGAGCCCTGACCTTACATCATCTAAGTTAACAGGCGTGTTAAATTTAACCTGTATTAATGTCCCGCCGGCAAAATCGATCCCGTATTTCGGCCCCTTATGTATTATCAGCGAAAAAAAACTGATGATGATCATTGCAATGGATATATAAAATGCAATCTTTCTTTTGTTTGTGAAATTAATATTTGTATCAGGTTTTATAAACTGCATTACACATGCTCCTGTTTCAAAAGTCTTGCTATATACTTAAAGTTTTTACTTTTCGGTTAATTAACAAATAGTCAAATACAAGCCGTGTCAGGATAAGAGATGTAAACATACTGGCAATTACACCCAGGCTCAGTGTAACGGCAAATCCTTTAACAGGCCCTGTTCCGAACTGGAACAAAACAAGAGCCGCAATAAGTGTTGTGACGTTTGCGTCTAAAATTGTAAGTGTGGCTTTCTTATATCCTGCATCTAACGCAGCGCGCGGTGTTTTGCCGATGCCTAACTCTTCTCTGATACGTTCAAAAATAAGAACATTTGCATCCACGGCGATTCCTATGGTCAGTATAATGCCCGCAATGCCCGGAAGTGTTAAAGTAGCCTGGAAAGCTGCGAGTCCTCCGGCGATCAGTACAATGTTAAGAATAAGAGCAAGATCGGCTATGAAACCTGAACCCTTATAATATATGACCATAAATATGATTACGAGAATACCTCCGACACACACTGAAACAAGGCCTTTGTTAATTGAATCAGATCCAAGAGAGGGGCCTACGGTCCTTTCCTCGAGTATTTTTACAGGCGCGGGAAGCGCGCCTGCACGCAAAGCAATGGCAAGATCCTTGGCCTCTTCCATAGTAAAGTTACCTGTAATGCGGGCCTCACCGCCGGAGATTTTTTCCTGTATAACAGGCGCGGAATAGACATGATTGTCCAAAACAATTGCAAGACGTTTTTTTACATTTTCTTCTGTTATTTTGGCAAAAATTCTTCCGCCTTTTCTGTCGAAAGTAAGGGAAACATAAGGTTCATTGAACTGTGAATCTATCTGAACCCTTGCATCTGTGAGATTTGCACCTGTTAAGAGTGTTTGCTTTTTAATGAGAAAGTAGCTTTTTATTTCGCGATTTGTTTTAGAATCCTTTGTAATCTGAGCAAGTATTTCGCTTCCCAAAGGAATATCTCCTTTTCGAGCAGCATTAACATCGTGTGTTTCATCAAGTAGCTTGAACTCTAAAAGTGCTGTTTTGCCTATAAGATCCTTTGCTCTTTGTGTATCCTTTATCCCTGGAAGTTGTATAAGGATACGTTTTTCGCCCTGAAGTCTAATGTCGGGTTCGCTCACACCAAACTGATCAATACGGTTTCTTATGGTTTCAAGGGCCTGTCTTGTCGCAAGCTTTTTGATATGACGGGTTTCTTCTTCAGGAAGATCCATAACTATGGAAAGCTCGCTGTCATCCGTTGATTTTGAAACAACACGCAGATTTTTAAACTCTTTGTCTAAAATCCGTTCAAACCCGTCAATGTTATCCTTTCCCTGCAATCTGACCGAGATTTTTGTGCCGTTAACCCTCTCTATGTCTAAAAACCTTATGTGCTCTTTCTTTAAGAGGTTTCGAAGCTCAAGTCTAATGCGTTCTATTGTGCTTTCCAAAGCCTTTTCCGTATCCACTTCAAGCACAAGATGCATGCCTCCCTGAAGATCGAGACCGAGATTTATCTTCTTGTGCGGCCACCATGTCTGTTTGATTGAAGGAAGAATATAGACAACAGCAGTTATGACGACGATTATAACTAAAATTAGTTTCCAGGAAATATTTTTCAACGATCCATTCCTTATATTATCCGGTTTTTATCATATTAAAGCCCCGGATTAACCTATATCACCAGGGCTTTTTTTAATTTCTGGCCTTTATTTTTTATCTGAATCGGTTTTCTCTATTTTTGCCGGCTGAGCCTGTGATGAAGACTGGAGCAATGCTGAAACATTAGTTCGATTTAGCTTTACGCGTACTCTATCCGCTATCTCTATTGTTAAAGTGTCATCGCCAACAGAGGTAATGCGTCCGAGAATGCCGCCGCTGGTTATTATACGGTCTCCATTTTTAAGATTGGTTATCATTGAACGATGGTCTTTCTGCTTTTTTTGCTGGGGCCGGATAAGAAGAAAATAAAAAATAACGAACATAAGAATAAGAGGGATAAATGATGAAAATCCACCCCCCTGTCCGCCTGCACCGCCCTGACCCATTGCATATGCTATGTCAATCAAAATTAACCCTCCTTTTTTGTTATTTGTAATATTTGTAATTAGTTAGCCACTAAGGCACTGAGGCACCAAGATTATAATATAATTCCTCAATCCCTCATTATTCCCAAACCATTTCAGCAGAGCCTAATACGCTTGTGATAATAAGTTTTATATACCTATCATCACGGTCAATTACAGCCTTGCCGGCTGCCGGAGATGTTGCGGGAAATCTGACGAGGTACACAGATTTCCATGGGCTTATATAAGGAAAAAAGTGAGTTGTTACAGCATCAACCTTTTTTATTTTCCTGATTTCAAGCGGCTTTAGCAGCCCGCCTTTTCCAACAGTTAAATATATTTTCCATATGGAATCCTTTTTATGAAAATCATCGAGCTTTTTATCAGGCACATATGCGGCAAGCAGAAAATCATTATAAGCTAAAGCGGCATTTTTTTGATCCTTTAGTAGTTTTGTTTTTTCACTACCTGTCAGCTTGTATGCCCTAGCATACTCATTTGAATAAGCATCTCTGAACTTAGACGATTTGAATGTGGCGTTAGCTATTAGTTCAACGCCCAGGCCTCTGTGAATACGGGCTTCTCTACTCCAATCTATAAGGGCTGCCTTGTATTGACCGCCATGGTAAGGATCGTACGACTCTTTAAGCCGTTCTACAGGCTCAAAAACCCGGCACCCCTGACAAAGGGTAATAATTATAATTGCCAGAAAAATTTTTACAGAAAATGTCTTGTAATATTTTAGCATAACTATCTGTAATTGCAGAAAACTCTTACCACAGACACACTTAACACCTAACACCTAACACTTAACACGTTTCGTAAAATCAGTTTTTTGACTTTTTACGGAACCATCAACAAATACACGGTTAAAAATGGCGCTGATATACTTTAAATGATAGCTTACGTCAAATATTTCTTCAATTTTTTCAGAGCCGAGCAAGCCGCAAATCTTTTTGTTTTTCAAAATAAGGGTCTTGAAATCATCTTTATTCTTCCAAACCCGCATTGCAACTGCCTGGACCATTTTATAAGCATCTTCACGAGTTGCACCTGATTCCGCAAGAGCCAGTAATATCTGCTGAGAAAAGATAAGCCCTTTGAGCATATTGAGGTTTTGTTTCATTCTTTCAGGATATACAATCAGATTATCTATGATTTTTGTAATCCTGTTTAATATATAATCGATCAGTATGGTGCTGTCAGGTGCTATGACCCTTTCAACAGAGGAATGGCTGATATCCCGTTCATGCCACAGGGGAATATTCTCAAGGGAAGCCATGGCATTGGAACGTATGATACGGGCAAGGCCGCATATATTTTCAGATCCTATTGGATTACGCTTGTGCGGCATGGCTGAAGAACCTTTCTGGCCTTTGTAGAAAAATTCTTCTGCTTCAAGAACTTCTGTTCTTTGCAAATGCCTTATTTCGACCGCCATCTTTTCTATGGATGAAGCCATGATAGCCAGGCTTGTAAAATATTCAGCATGCCTGTCCCGTTGAACAATCTGGGTTGAGGCAGGAGCAGGTTTAAGCCCCAGTTTTTTACATACATACGCCTCAACGTCCGGAGAAATATTGGCAAATGTTCCCACCGCTCCTGATAGCTTCCCGAAGCTTATCGTTTCAACAGCGCGCTCAAATCTTTCCTGATTGCGGCGCATTTCATCATACCAGACCGCAAGCTTCAGCCCAAAGGTTATGGGCTCTGCATGGATTCCGTGGGAGCGTCCTATCATCACTGTGTTCTTGTGTTTAAATGCTTTTTTCTTGATTGTCTGTAAGAGGGTTTTGCAATCTTTAAGAATAATCTTACCGGCCTGCCTGAGAAGATATGCCATACTTGTATCAAGAATGTCGGAGGATGTCAGACCCATGTGAATGTATCTTGAGTCAGGGCCGACATGTTCGGCAACATCTGTGAGAAAGGCAATTACATCATGCCTGGTTTCAGCCTCGATTTTTTCGATTCGTTGTATGGAAAATCCGGCCTTTTTCCTGATGTTATCAACGGACTTTTGTGGGATCTTTCCTTTCTTTGCCAGGGCTTCACAGGCTAATATTTCAACCTTTAGCCATGCCTGATACCTGTTTTCATCGGTCCAGATATCTCCCATGACCTTTCTTGTATACCGCTTTATCATAATTCCATGCTCGTTACTTGTCTAATCCTCTAATCCTCTAATCCTCTAATCCTCTAATCCTCTAATCCTCTAACCTTCCAACCTTCTGCTCATTGCTCATTACTCGTTGCTCGTTTTCTGCCCTCCGTCCTCTGACCTCTGACCTCTGACTTCTGTCCCTTTCTGCCCTCTGACCTCCGACCTCCGACCTCCGACCTCTGTCCCTTTCCGACCTCCGACCTCCGACCTCCGACCTCTGTCCCTTTCCGACCTCCGACCTCCGACCTCTGACCTCTGTCCCTTTTCCGATCTCCGACCTCTGACCTCCGACCTTCGACCTTCGACCTCTGTCCTTACCGCTTACCGTTCAGTCGTTATCCAGATTGTTTCACCGTCAAACTGAATTTCGTTTACATGCTGATAGTCTATATGCTCCAGAAGCGCAAAAATCCGGTTCATATTATAGACAACTATCTTGCTTAAGGGGAAAATCAGATTAATGTCAACATCGAGTTGACCTTCCTTTAAATTGTATATGCAAACAGTCTTTTCTGAAAATTTTAAAAGCTTGCCCACCCCTGAACTATATCCAAATCTACCTGGTTCATCGGCAAGCGGAGAAATGGCAATGCCTTTATGATCAAAGTAGTCTTTTAAGAATTTAAAGTGAATGTCCCACAAGTTGTCTCCGGGATGCACAACGTATATCCCGAATTCCTCCATAGCGTACTCTGGTATTATTTTGCCAGGTTTTATATTTTTTTCTATGATATCGCCTTTTTTAAGCCGTATCTTATCCTGGATTTCCTGCATGGAAACGGTTAACTCACCTATTTTAAAAGATTCATCAGATCTGACAATAATGTCAACCCCTTTTTTAAGCCCGTATTTTGCTTTACGTTTCTTTGTCATGGCTTGAAGCTTATTATCTTTTTTTAGCTTATTGTAATCAATAACGGGTTGAGGCTTGACTGGCAGATAAACTTTTTCAGCCATTTGTTCTGGAAGATGAGCTTTATTTTGCGTCTGCCAAAGCCATAAACCTGTTACAGCCGTCGCAACAGCAACTGCGCAGATTAGAATGATTTTTAAAGACTTATTCATAAATAATATTGCTGTCCCCCGGGACCATTGTATTGTCCCCTTTGATCTCAATTGAAAGATTCCGCCTGGCTTCCATCTCAAAAATTTCCTTGCGTTTTTTGTTTAATAAATAATTTGCGGCTTCGATCGGCACAATAACTTTTACGCTGGAAATCCCGTCTTTTAAAGTTCCGAGGCTGAGTTTGCGCAGCAAGCTTACCCCAAGAGTTTCCGGAGACGGGGTAAGCCCCTTTCCCTTGCAATACCGGCAAGATTCAAAGCCTCCAAATTTAATAGACGGTCTGAGCCTCTGCCTTGACATCTCAAGCAGACCAAACTTTGAGATTTTTCCAATTTTTGTCTTGGCCTTGTCTCCCTTTACGTGTGTTTTTAAACTCCTTTCAACTTCCGCTTTATGCTTCTGGTCTCTCATGTCTATTAAATCAAGCACTATAAGCCCGCCCATGTCCCTTAACCGCAACTGACGCGCAATCTCCTCGACTGCTTCGATATTAGTCGTAAATGCCGTCTGTTCAATAGATTTTTTCTGGGTTGCCTTTCCTGAATTTACATCTATTGAAACCAGGGCTTCGGTTTGTTCTATTACAATGGAACCGCCGGATTTCAAATTTACACGGCTTTCAAATATGGATGCAATCTGGTTTTCGAGCTGGTATTTTGTAAATATCGGTTTTGCGCCTTTATAAAGCTTAACGATCTTTGTGTGCTTGGGAGATATGATGTTAACAAAGTCTTTGGTTTCACTGTATAGTAAAGGATTATCTATCAGAATTTCGGTCACATCCGGAGTAAAATAGTCACGTATTGATCTTAAAGCAAGATTTCTTTCTTTGTAAAGAAGGGCCGGGGCCTTTATATCTTGAACATTTTTTTTGATGTTTTTCCACAATCGCAGAAGATATTTTAGATCCTTGGATATGAGTGGCTTGGTGCTGTTTATCCCGGCAGTGCGAACGATAATGCCGAATCCTTCAGGCAGGGACAGACTGTCAATAATATCTTTCAACCGTTTTCGCTCATCTTCATCTTCAATCTTGCGCGAAATACCCCTTGTTTTGCTTCCAGGCAAAAGAACGATGTATCTTCCCGGCAGAGATATAAGTGTCGAAAGCATGGCCCCTTTTTTCATATACGGGTCTTTTGTGACCTGCACAATGAGTTCCTGGCCGCGTTTTACTATATTTGTTATTGAACGATTTCCCGGATGACTGTCCTGAAAGTAATCGCTGTGAATTTCATGCTTTTGCAGAAAGCCGTGTCTTTCTGTTCCATAATCGACAAAAAGCGCCTGAAGGCTGGGTTCAATACGCGCAATAATTCCTTTGTAGATATTACCGTGGATTATTTCTCTTGCAGCGCTTTCTATATGAAATTCTTCCAGCTTGCCGTCTTTTACTTTCGCAATTCTGCATTCTTCAGGGTCTATCGCATTGATAAGGATCTTGCAGTTCATATAATATTTGCTTTTGCTCCCTTAAAAATAAAATATATTTTTTTCTTGTAAGTTCTCAATAACCTCTGGCAACAAACGTCATTCCCGTGCCTGGTTCCCATGCTCCAGCGTGGGAACCCGTATGGTATGCATCCCCACGCTGGAGCATGGGAACGAGAAAATCTATTAATAATATCCTTTCTTTGTGCCTTTGTGCCTTTGTGCCTGAACTGTTACATATAATTAATATGGTGGAGATGAGGGGGCTCGAACCCCTGACCTCGGCATTGCGAACGCCGCGCTCTCCCAACTGAGCTACATCCCCACTAAATATTTTGTAAT
>CBDAFK010000110.1:0-2536 GCA_965195235.1 uncultured Desulfobacterales bacterium
GAAAAGAGAACCTGAAATATACGGAAAAGAAACCCTTGATGAAATTAATGCAAAGCTTGAAGAGCTGGCAGAAAAACTGGGTATAGATGTAGAGACATTTCAATCCAATTACGAAGGAAAGATAATAGAAAAAATTCAAAAGACTTCAGGAATATGCAAAGGGCTCATTATCAATCCCGCGGCCTTCACCCATACCAGCATTGCCATCCGTGATGCGTTGCTTTTGCTTGACATCCCTATAATAGAAATACATCTTTCAAACATATATAAAAGAGAATCTTTCCGCCGCAAGTCCATGATAGCCGATGTGGTAACCGCTCAAATTTCAGGTTTTGGCGTTCAAGGATATATAATGGCCCTGAACGCTATTGCTAAAATGTAAGGCCGTTGCGAATGCAAAATTCGCAACGGCCTTGTTAAGAAGCCTTACTACTCGACTAAGGAACTAAAAGTACCGGCAGTTCAGATGCTTCTGCGACTCTGTGAGAAACGCTTCCCAGCCAGAACTCCCTGATCCTATCCTTGCCTGTAGTCCCCATAACTATCATTGTAGCCTTATGCTCCCGCGCAACCCTGATAATTTCGGCTGATGACCGGCCGGAAAACAGATGCGGTTCTGCTTTTAGTCCGGCTTTTTTCAATGTGTCACAATAGTTGGCAAGCCGCTCTTTGCTTTCCCTTTCTATCCGCCTTAATTCTGACTTGTCAAGATTTTTGGAAATCTTGACTCCAATAATATGTGTTACCATCACCTTATCAGCCAGCCCTTTAAATGAAGAAACTAATTCCAAAGCCTTTTCAGATGGTTTCGACCAGTCAGTAGCAAAAAGGGGTTTTGTAAAAATATGGTCGTTTACTTTGGTAATAAGCTCGCCCTCCCATTTAAATCGTACCATATATTTGCTTATCAGGACAGGAATGCTGCTACGGCGGACGAGATCCAGGGTGTGAGAGCCAACATGAACCTTGTCCAGAGCTGTTCTCTTTTTTCTTCCAGCCACGATCAGATCGACCTTTTCCTCTTCCGCAATAGACATAATTTTGGGAATGGGATTTCCAACCTGAATCCTGATCGTGCTATCGATTCCGTGTGTTGATATAGATTGCTGCCAATCTTCAAAACGGATTCTTGCCTGTTCTCTTAAACGCTCCTCCTCATCTTTCATATATCCGCCATAGGGCACAAACGCGACGTCATCTCTGGGAATAACATAGGTCAGCACAATCTCTTTGAGGCCAATTTTCTTGAGTTCCAGGAGGGATTCCAGGGAATTGAACGCAAGTTCTCTAAATTTTGTTGGAAACAAGATCTTTTTAATTTTCATAATTACACTCCGATTGTTAAAAGAAAATTAAAGTTACTACCACAAAGGTCGGAAGCAAATAGACCAGGGAGAATTTGATTATGTAGCCAAAGAAACTCGGCATGGGTGTGCCTGCCTCCTCTGCAATTGACCGCACCATAAAGTTAGGCGCATTCCCAATATAGCTGCAAGCGCCAAAGAAAACAGCGCCCGCGGAGATCGCCTTCAAATAGATCGAACTTTCCGTCATGAGAAGAGGAACGGCCTGAGCTTCCGGCATACCCGGATAAAAGGCTCCAAGGGCGGTATTGAAAAATGTGAGATAGGTGGGCGCATTATCAAGAAAACCGGAAAGAGCGCCTGTGACCCAGAAATAATGCATCGGTTCTTTTACTGCGGCAATCAAAAACGCAAGTTCCCCTTTTAAGCCTGCCTTGAGTATAAGGAGACACGGGACCATGGTAATGAATATCCCGATAAAAAGATATCCCACCTCGATGATCGGAAACCAGCTAAAGTCATTGTCTTCATGTATCTTTTTAGAAGTGGTTATTAGTGAAAGGATGCCCATTACAATGAGAAGGCCATCCCGTACCCAGTCCTGCACTGCACGGTGAATACCAAGTGTATTTACATCACCCCAGTCCACTATTCCGCTCATGAGCACCGACCCGACAATACCGCCGAGAAAGAGAAAATTGTGTATTCCTACTAATTTTAATGGTTCTTTTTCCCCTTCTTCCACAGGAGCGGAAGACAAACCCTCTTTTTTATAATGGTATGAATCAAGAAAAAAGTAGATCACCAGGAGAATCCCGCCTGTTACAAGCATATGCGGCATTATTTTAAATGTCCAGAAAAAGGAAACTCCGTGGAGAAATCCAAGAAAGAGCGGTGGATCGCCCAATGGAGTCAATGAACCTCCGATATTGGCAACCAGAAAGATAAAGAAGACCACCATGAATGTCCTGTTTTTCCGGTACTCATTTGCTTTTAAAAAGGGACGGATCAGCAGCATGGCAGCTCCTGTAGTACCCATCCACGAAGCAAGCAGAGCGCCGATAAGTATCATAATAGTGTTTACAACCGGCGTTCCACGCAATGTGCCTTTAAGCATGATGCCGCCGGAAACGGTAAAGAGCGCCCATAGAAGAATGATAAAGGGGACATAGTCGGCAAGGATAATATGGAGAATTTCATGCACCGCAACGCCCTTAAAAGCAATCACAAAG
>CBDAFK010000111.1:0-8285 GCA_965195235.1 uncultured Desulfobacterales bacterium
AGCCTCAAGGATTTATCAAAAAACTTTACCAACACCCTTATCAGCAAAAATCCTGAAAAGAAACTCGCGGATGTCATAGCAGATCTTGTCGAGAATATTGCGCCCCATGCCGTCAATGTTACCTCGCCCTATTTTGTGGGCCACATGACTTCCGCAATTCCATTTTTCATGGTTCATCTCAAAACTATAGTCGCAGCGCTTAATCAAAATATAGTTAAAGTTGAAACCTCAAAAGTTGTCTCAATTTTGGAAAAACAGGTCATTGCCAAAATTCACAGGCTGATCTACGAAAAAGATGAAGCATTCTATGAAAAGCATGTCCAGAATATTCGAACCACGCTTGGCTGTTTTATTGAAGACGGCACTTTGGCAAATCTCACAGCTTTCTGGGTCGCCAGAAATTCCATGTTAGCGCCAAAAAATGGTTTTGCCGGCGTTGAGCAGGAAGGAATACAGGCCGCATACAAAGCATACCAGATAGAAAGGTGCGTTATACTGGTATCGAAACTCGGCCACTATTGCGTTAAAAAAGCCGGTGGCCTTCTTGGAATAGGCAATAAAAACATTATGATGATCGATGTTGACGCAGATAACC
This sequence comes from uncultured Desulfobacterales bacterium, assembly GCA_965195235.1. GTDB lineage: Bacteria > Desulfobacterota > Desulfobacteria > Desulfobacterales > ETH-SRB1 > Desulfaltia. Next base: position 596 of record CBDAFK010000111.1, read on the forward strand.
GCATGGACATGGAGAGTTTAAAAAAAGCGATCAACGATATAAAAAACAGCGCCCTTAAAACAAAGATTATTGCCATTGTCGGCATTGCCGGAGCCACGGAAACCGGCACTGTCGATCCTCTGTCTGAAATCGGAGAAATATGCGCAGAAAACAGGATTCACTTTCATGTGGATGCAGCATGGGGCGGACCCACACTAATGTCTGAAAAATACAGGCATCTGCTTAAAGGCATAAAACTTGCGGATTCCGTGACAATAGACGGCCATAAACAGTTTTATATGCCGATGGGCTGCGGCATGGTTGTCTTTAAGGACCCTTCGATTATGGATGCTATCGCATATCATGCAAACTATGTAAACCGCCCGGGTTCCGTTGATCTCGGCATAAAATCGCTTGCAGGTTCGAGGGAGGCAAGCTCTATTATCCTGGACAGCGCGCTTAAAATAATGGGAAGCCGGGGTTATGCGCTGCTGATTGAGCATGGGATTGATACATGTTTCAGGTTTGCCGAAGAAATTGAAAAAAGACCAGACTTCCAGTTGATAACGCGTCCGGAGCTTAACATTCTTACATACAGAATATGCCCCTTCCATATTCAGCGTCGGTTAGCAGAAGGTAATCCTGAACAGATATGCAACATTAACAAAAAATTAAACAAAATAAACAGGGATGTTCAAAGGCTGCAAAGGGAGGCTGGAAAAAGTTTTGTTTCACGAACAAAATTAAAAATAAATCAGCATGGAAAAGATATTGTTGTTTTTCGCTGTGTAATAATGAATCCCATGACAAACATAAAGATTTTAAATGAAATCCTTGATGAGCAGGAAGAAATATTTATAAATAATTGTAACTACTCAGGTTAATAGGCACAGAGGCACAGAGGCACAGAGGCACAAACTTGGGGAACCCTTTAGAAATCTTATATATTTCAGCAACTAAAGTCATTGATTTTTGCCAAACAAGCAGATCCCTAAATGTTTTCATTTTTTCTTTGTGCCTCTGTGCCTACCTGAATAGTTACCAAATTTTAAGATAATCATATTATAATCTTGATGCCTGCCTGTGCGGGCTCGCACGCAGACAGGTCTTAGTGCCTGGCTGAACTACCTTTTTTTAATATCTTTGGCCAGTTCTTTAATGATAGAAATAAGATTGCTTCCTCTTTCACGAGCTATACGATGCGCATCATCAACGATTTGACCGGCCTGTCTTTCCAGATCTTCATAGGGGGGCTGTGGAATCTGTTTTTTCTGATACTGCCATAATAAATAACGCAGCGCCAGACTCTCTTCCTGGCGTCTTATAAACCCCATTATTCTTTTCTCCCCTTTTATATTCTTCCTGAACTTCGTGGTAAAATATTCAGTCCGCCGCAAATATGAAAAATCACCTTTTCCAATATAATTTTTGGATTTCCTCCGGTTGACTTAAGCCGCAAATCAGCTTCACTCAGGCGCTTAAGATCTTCAATGAGTTCATTTGTCTTAAATCTTTCAGACCTGAGAAGCATCTGGTAAACAGGATAAGGATTGTTCGGGTTTTGTGCAATCAGCAGATCCACGGCTGGTTTTTTTTTGGCTGCATTAACATTTTTCGAAAGCATGCTTTCCCAATCTTCCAGCCGGGTTAGCAGGTCCTTATCATACTCCTTGATTGCAGGCATAACAGCTCTCTGAAACTGATCAAACCTGATACCGGCATGCCATGCCCCGCCATGCCGGCTTTCAACAAAGCCCTTGATCAGCAAAAGCCTTCTAATCTGATTTGTTATTGCAGCAAACAATTGAAGAGGATGATCTAATTGAGGCAAAAGAGAATTCAGAAAAAAAAAGGCTTTTTCTAAATTACGCTCTGATATTGCATTTGTCAGCTCAAATATTGGATCCGTTTTTGTGCGTTTTAGAACAAACTTTACATCATCAATTGTTATTTTGTTTCGCTCGCCGACATAACTGATAAGTTTGTCCAGATTATTTAAAAATGAGCGAAGGTTAAAGCCGGTCATTTCAAACATGGCGGCAATTGCGGCCTTATCCATTTTCTTTTTATTTTTTGTGAGAACAGTTTCCATGTTTTCATAAAGAACTTTTTCCTGGGCCATCCTGTCCGCCCTTCGTTCACCTGTTGGGACAGAGCAATCGACAACTATTCCATATTTATTTATAGCTTTATAAAGACCCTTCCTTTTATCCACCATATCGGCGGTAATTATTAGATGATTATTTTTTGGGAATCCCTTCTCAATCGCCTGCTGCAAAAGTTTTCCTTTATCCTCTCCGTCAGATGGAGCCAGGCCACTGGCCATGCAATAATCAATTGTTCTATCAAACCATTCTTCACCAGCCGATTTGCCAACATCAAGTTTTAATGCTTTGCCTCTGTTTGCCTTGCTTATTATATCGTCAAAGGAAAGATTCAAAAGCCCGAGGAGGCTTAGGAGATAGTTTGCAGCCTTTTGAATATTGTCGTTATTATATTCGTTTTTTGCTTTTTCTATAAGAGCCTTTTCATTTAGTTTTGAATAGAATATCTGTGTATCGCAAATAGCTACAACCTTTGTGCCCTGCAAAAGAGAATATGTGTTTATACGCTGCAACGCTTCATTAATTTTCTCATCGGCTCCATCTACAGGCTCATAGTTTAACCCCCTTGCAGGGCCGGGAATCAATTTGTCAAGCAGCTTTTCAAAAACGGTTTTATAAAGCAGTTCCTCACCGAAAATCAGATACACAGGCGCAAACCCGTCCTTATCGGACTTTTTCAGATAATCCTTAAATTCCTTATAATTAATTACGGTCATTATGTATATTTTACGAAACGTGTTAAGGGCTAAGAGTTAGGTGTTAAGTGTTAAGATTCTCTTAATTGTAAATATCCCAATTAAACTCGATAAGCAAGCATCTCCTTTTTCCTTTACTCACAACATGCCGCCTGTTATTATTTTAAAGTTATAAGGATTCGAGAGGTCAGTATTTATTCACAATTAACAATTGATTATGGTTCTTCGTGGATTTGTGTGAAAACAATTTAATTTTAGCAAAATTTATAATTTTTAGCCACTATTAACATCCCCCTAACCCCCTTCAAAGGGGGAATATAAAGGAATTTTTCCGATTTATTCCCCCCTTGAGGGGGGCAAGGGGGGTGTAAAAATTGCGGATTTCACACAAATCCACGATGAGCCATAATTAATTGTTAACTTAGCGCTTATTACGGCCAAGGGGTCAAGGAACAGGTGCCACGTTAAAATAATTATCTGTTTTATCAAGGTCTTAACACTTAACAAACATGATCAGTATTGAAAATCTATCCAAAAGCTACGGCGACCAGATTCTGTTTGACAGCGTAAGTTTCAGGATAAACGCCCGGGAACGGGTTGGCGTTGTCGGGCGAAACGGGCATGGTAAAACAACCCTGTTCAGGCTCATCACTGGAGAGGCGCACCCGGATTCCGGATTAATCACCACGCCTAAGAACTATTGTATCGGTTGTGTCCGCCAAGAGATTAAGTTTATCAGGGATACGGTTCTGGCCGAAGGCATGACAGGACTTTCCGAGGCTGAGCATGATCATCATTGGAAGGTTGAAAAAATCCTGTTTGGGCTGGGATTTACTGCATCGGACATGCAGCGGCACCCCGGGGAATTCTCCGGTGGTTTCCAGGTACGGCTGAACCTGGCCAAGGTTTTGGTTGCCGAGCCGGACCTGCTGCTCCTGGATGAACCCACCAATTACCTGGATATAACCTCCATCCGATGGATTACCCGTTTCCTGTCCGGCTGGCCCCGCGAACTTATGCTTATAACCCACGACCGCAGTTTTATGGACGGCATCGTGACACACACCATGGGTATTCATCGCAAAAAGATTCGCAAAATCGCCGGAAATACCGAAAAGTACTATTCGCAGATTGCCCTGGATGAAGAAATCTATGAAAAAACCCGGATCAACGATGAAAAACACCGAAAGGAAATCGAGCTGTTCATAAACCGGTTCAGGGCCAAAGCCAGGCTGGCAAACCTCGTTCAGTCCCGTATCAAGACTCTTGCCAAAACGGAAAAACGGGGAAAGCTGGAGACTATCAAATCTCTTGGCTTTTCATTTCGAGCCAAACCGTTTTCCGGAAAGCATGTGATGAGTGCACAAAACCTGACATTTTCTTATGATACAAAAAAGCCGCTGATCCAAAATCTGGATTTTTCCGTTACCGCCGGTGAACGGGTCTGCGTGGTGGGCAAAAACGGCAAAGGCAAAACTACTTTGCTCAAGCTCCTGGCCGGTCATCTCACGCCACAGTCTGGAGAAATCGTTTACAACCCAAACATAACCCGGGGTGTTTTCGAGCAAACACACATCAAAAGTCTAATGGACACCCGCACGGTGGAAGAAGAAATCCTTTATTCCCACCAGGATGTGGATCGTCAAACAGCGAGAAACATTTGCGGAGCCATGATGTTTTCCGGTGATGATGCGCTTAAAAAAATCAGCATACTTTCCGGTGGTGAAAAAAACCGGGTGATGTTAGGCAAGCTCATGGTAACGCCGGTCAACCTGCTGCTTTTGGATGAGCCCACCAACCATCTCGACATGGATGCATGCGAGGCTCTGCTTGCGGCCATCGACAATTTCAACGGCACGGTCATTATGGTGACTCATAATGAAATGTTTCTCCATGCCCTCGCTCAAAAGCTCATCGTCTTTCAGACCGACCAACTGGAGGTTTTCCACGGAGGGTATCAGGAGTTTTTGGAAAAAGGCGGGTGGAAAGATGAAGATCGCTCAGGAAAACCGGATCGGATCGAAAATTCAGTTGAACACAGGGCAGGCAGGCCGAACCGGAAAGACATGCGTAAAAAGCGCTCTGGAATTATCACCGAAAAGGGAAAAATCTTGAAACCCATGAAAGACCGTATGTTGCAGGTGGAAGAAGAAATAGAACGTAGCGAAACTGAAATCGCACAGATCAATAAAGACCTGGTCTCGGCTTCCCTGCCCGGTAACGGCTCAAGAATCGCCGATCTTTCCAGGCAGCTTAACACGCGGCAGGCCGCTATTGACAGCCTGTATGATGAATTTGAAACCCTGACGACCGGGCTGGAGAAAAAACAGGCTGAATTTGAAAAACAACTAACTGACATTGAAGCAATGGCTTAAATATCCTCAGAAGTCGAAACCAGCCGTCTCGTCCGTTTTATTCTACTTCGCCGTTTTTTAGCTGCTACCAGGCGTTCTTTTGATGCCCGACTCGGTCTGGTTTTAATGCGGGGTTTAGGTTTTTCAGAGGCTTTTTGAATTAATTTAATCAGACGGTCGATCGCATCCTGCCGGTTCCCTTCCTGTGTTCGAAACCGCCTGGCCTCGATAATAAGAATCCCGTGTTCTGTAATTCTTCTGCCCCCAAGCCGAATCAAGCGATAACGAACCTGATCTGGAAGAGAAGGGGAGTTTTTTACATCAAAGCGAAGCTGAACAGCCGTGGAAACCTTATTAACATTCTGGCCTCCGGGACCCCCTGCCCTTATAAACCGGAACTTAATCTCATTTTCGCTTATTTTAGTATCAGGTGTGATGTAAATCATATTAATACCTGAATCTTGCATGAAAATTGATGAGAAACTGTTCTTATAATGATGAACCGGCAGTTTTAGCAAAATATGTTATCAAAGAAATAAATAACTATTCAGCCACAGATTCACACAGATGAACGTAGATAGGTTGAACTATACAAATAACCGTTCACTGTTCAAAGTTCAAGGTTAAACTGATTTAGGGAGTTTAGCATATGTTCCCCTGAAAGAAAGCTTTGATTCTGAGTCCAATGCGGAATTTATTAGATCCTTATAATACATCCCCTCCTGCCACTGCGAGGCACGAACGGGCAGGAAGCAAGATTGTACCGAACTTAAAAACAAAAAGATGAAGAAAATCGCAAAGCGATTAACCTCTGAACCTTGAACCGTGAACTTTGAACGGTTACAAAATTATATTATAATCTTGGTAACTTGGTGACTTTGTGGTTAACCTATTACAATAAAAGAAAAATATCAGTGATGATCAGTGTAGATCGGTGGCTGAATAGTTACTCAATTTTAAATCTCGAAAAATCATATTTTTCAAAGGTCTTACAGGGCACAATTCATGAATACTTTTGATATTGCGATAATAATTATTTTCAGTTTTTGCATGATAAGAGGGTTTTTTAGAGGGCTTATCAAGGAACTCTCTTCGATTGTAGGGGTATTCGGCGGTTTTTATGCTGCATACACATATTACATGCAGGTTGCTATTCCTTTATCCGGCTGGATACAAAACGATTCATATCGTAATATACTAAGTTTTTTGATCATTTTCTGCGCAATTCTTATAATAATAAGCATCCTGGGTGTAATAATCAAATATATTCTCAACATTACCTTTTTAGGCTGGGCAGATCGCATTTGCGGAACTGGATTCGGCTTAATCAAAGGGGTGCTTATTATTTCTGTTTTGCTTATTGCCTTTACTACATTCCTTCCAAAGGGCGCGCCTGTAATCAAAAACTCCCTACTCGCGCCACATGTAAGAATGGTTTCTGAAAAGATGGTTAATTTAGTTCCACCGGAGATGAAACGCAACTTTCTATCCAAGATGGAAGAATTGAAAAAGGCCTGGAAATAAAGCGATAAACCTAAAACATATAGTTTCTCACAGCAGCTTCCATTCAGGCTACCAACTTAAAGCGGGACATTTTTCGCCATTTTGGCTCTATGGCAATTCCACAATCAAGTAGGGGCGGGTTTTAAACCCGCCCCTACAAAACTGATTGAATTTATAGTCTGTCCCGCCTTACGTTGGCAGCTTCCATTCATCCATAGTAAATTAGCGGGATCCTCTAATTTCTCCCTCTTAATTTAATAGTATAGGACTTTTCATTTTTTAACCAATTTTATCAAAAGGTTAGAGACTATTAGTCTGCAATAATGCTTTGTAGCTCTTAGCTGGAGCTGGTAAGGTAACAGTAGTGGCCGATCTCTCATTTGGTCGATATTCGGCCTGTTCGGGGAACAGACCCTACTTAATAGCTCAACAGCTCAACAGCTCGCCCGAAGGGCGCTAAGTTCATAGTATAGGAATTTCCATTTTATGCCTAATGAATTCGGTATTATAGGATATAAGTGGATTTTTTTGAACGTCCAACATCGAACATCGAACGTCGAACATCGAATGATGAAATCGCTCCTGCCCGCCATCGGCTTCGCCTTCAGGCGAGGCGGGCGGGTCGCTCTGCCGGTTTATAAATTGGCAGAATACCTTATTCAAAATTCGATGTTGGACGTTCATAGCTTTTTATCTTGATAGTATAGAAATCTCCATTTTGTTGACTATTAAATCAATAGGTTATGGAAAGTCCGCCCGAAGGGCGCTAAGTTCAGGGTATTCTTTTCAACACTAAAAACGAAGTAATATGAGTAAGAAGTAATATGAGTAAAATCTAAGCTGTTAACCCTCGTTTAGGGGGTGCGAAACTTGAGTAATAAGTAAGTGTTCACAGGTTTAAAGTTCACCGTTCAGGGTTACTTTTCTTCGTTGACCTTGCTCGTAGGACGGTTCAGATTTCGCTGAACCCTGAACCTCTGAACCTCTGAACGGTTACGATAATAATTTAGTGAATCAATGAATGTGCGACGTAAAAAAAACGGTTATTTTGAAA
>CBDAFK010000112.1:0-4987 GCA_965195235.1 uncultured Desulfobacterales bacterium
CGATTTGGTCCTAATCAGCAAGCCCTGCGCACACTCTGCACAAACGTCCCACTATCTTGTTGTATTTAGTCAAATTATCACGACAAGAAAGTGTCGGATCAGAACTAAAAAACATGATAACCAGGTCTTCAATTTTAGGGAACGAAAGAGATTGTTTGTTTTTGCAATTTGTGGTAATTGTAATTAGTATTTTAAGTTTTCGTTCAGACATTAATTAGGAGAAGTTTGCAATGGTAGAATTTACCTATCAGGAAATGTTTCCCTTAAAAAATAATTCTACACCTTATCGTTTAATAACAACAAACCATATTAACTTAAAACCCTTTTTAAATACCGAGATAGTGAAAATCGCTTCTGAGGGGTTCACTCTCCTTGCCGAGCAGGCATTCAAAGATGTATCCCACCTGCTCAGGCCGGCTCATCTCAAGCAATTGGCAATGATTGTTGACGACCCTGAAGCTTCTAAAAACGACAGATATGTTGCCCTTGAAATGCTAAAAAATGCGGTTATTTCCGCACAAGGGGTGTTTCCCCTGTGCCAGGATACAGGGACCGCTATCGTTATAGGCAAAAAGGGCCAAAAAGTTTGGACCGGTTTTTCTGATGAAGAGGCTATTTCAAAGGGAATATTTAATGCTTATACAAAAAACAATCTGCGTTATTCACAGTTGGCTCCATTAACAATGTTTGATGAAATAAATACAGAATGTAATCTTCCTGCCGAGATAGAACTATATGCCGCAAAAGGGGATGAATATAATTTTCTTTTTATTGCAAAGGGAGGCGGATCTGCAAATAAAACTTATCTTTATCAGGAAACAAAGGCGATATTGACCCCTGAGAATCTGGCCGGCTTTATGGAAAGTAAAATGAAATCCCTTGGAACCGGTGCATGCCCTCCTTATCATCTTGCTTTCGTGGTTGGGGGAACCTCTGCTGAAGCAAATCTAAAGACAGTTAAACTGGCGTCAGCCGGAGACCTGGATACCCTTCCTGAAAAAGGAAATAAGCTGGGGCATGCTTTTAGAGACATGAAACTTGAAGCGCAATTGCTGAAAATATCACGCGAACTTGGAATCGGGGCACAATTCGGAGGGAAATATTTTTGTCACGATGTAAGAGTCGTGCGACTTCCACGGCACGGAGCATCCTGCCCCATAGGCCTTGGCGTAAGCTGCAGCGCCCACAGAAACATCAAGGCAAAAATTACGCGTGACGGTATTTTTTTGGAAAAGCTTGAAACCGATCCCGCAAACTATCTTCCATCCCCGCAAATAGACGAAGAGGATGCCGTGCGAATAAACCTGAATAAACCTATGGGTGAGCTCAGGACAATTTTGAGCAAATACCCGGTGGCAACACCTCTTTTGTTAGATGGTAAAATTGTTGTGGCAAGGGACATAGCTCACGCCAGGCTGAAAGAGCGTCTCGACAAAGGCGAAGGCCTCCCACAATATTTCAAGAATTATATTATATATTACGCAGGCCCTGCAAAAACCCCGGTTGGATACCCTTCCGGTTCCTTTGGCCCAACGACCGCAGGACGTATGGACCCTTACGTGCCTGTTTTCCAGGAGCACGGCGGCTCCTTGATAATGCTTGCTAAAGGAAACCGTTCCAGCGAGGTTGTAGCCTCATGTAAAAAATACGGTGGTTTTTACCTTGGCTCCATTGGCGGGCCTGGTGCACGGCTGGGTAAAGAGTGTATTACAGACATTAAAACCATTGCCTACCCCGAACTGGGCATGGAATCAATATTTTTGATTACAGTAAAGGATTTCCCGGCATTTATTATTATCGATGACAAAGGCAATGATTTTTATGAAAATCTACTGAATACTAAATACCATTCAGTTTTTAAATAAATATTTTTCTTTACATGAGGTTTAAGATAAGGTAAATTACTATTTGTAAGTCAGGGGGATAGGCTGAAGGCTGAAGGCTGAAGGCTTTTAGGGAAAAGGCTAATCGCTCAATTTAGGTTACAAATCCATAGGAGTTATAACCCGGACATTTAATAAAGGAGTTGCGCTATGGCAAAAAAAATGAAAACAATCGACGGAAACACTGCTGCGGCACACGTGGCCTATGCTATGAGTGATGCTGCCGCTATTTATCCCATTACACCTTCATCCGGTATGGGAGAAATGTGTGATGAATGGGCAGCCAATGGTCTTAAAAATGTATTCGGACAAACCATGCTGGTTCGACAACTCCAGTCAGAAGCCGGAGCAGCCGCGGCTGTGCACGGCAATCTGGCTGCCGGAGCCCTTACAACAACATTTACTGCTTCACAGGGCCTGCTTTTGATGATTCCCAACATGTATAAAATGTCAGGTGAAGTACTGCCGGCAGTATTTCATGTCACGGCTCGCGCGATTGCAGGACATGCTCTTTCCATCTTTGGAGACCATCAGGATATCATGGCTGTTCGACAGACAGGTTTTTCCCTTCTGGCGTCCGCTTCAGTGCAGGAGGTCATGGATCTTGCGCTGGTCACTCATCTTGCAGCAGTTGAGTCATCTGTTCCTTTTATCCATTTCTTTGACGGGTTTCGCACCTCCCACGAAATTCAAAAAGTCGAAATAATAGACTACGATGATATGGCCAACCTGTTGAACCGGGATGCTGTTAAGGCTTTCCGCGCCAGAGCCGCAAACCCTGAAAGACCCGAACTAAGGGGAACTGCCCAGAATCCGGACATTTATTTCCAGGGTATGGAAGTAGCCAACCCCTATTTTCAAAGGGTCCCTGCCATTGTCAGTCAATGTATGAAAAAGGTTGCGAATCTTACCGGCCGCAAATATCGGCTGTTTGATTATACAGGAGATCCTGATGCGGAAAGAATAATCATTTCCATGGGTTCTTCCTGTGAAACTATCGAAGAGGTTGTCAATTACCTGGTTAACAAAGGAGAACGGGTCGGCCTCGTCAAGGTGCGTTTGTACCGTCCTTTCTCGGCTGAGCACCTGTTTGCCGCAATACCCGCAACTGTTGATCGTATTACAGTTCTTGACAGGACAAAAGAGAGGGGAGCGCTGGGCGATCCTTTATATCAGGATGTATGCACGGCCTATATGGAACGGGGTGAAATGCCGGTAATAGTCGGTGGAAGATATGGTCTTGGGTCCAAAGAGTTTAACCCGGGCATGGTTAAGGCTGTTTTTGACAATATGAATTCAGCCGGCCCAAAAAATCACTTTACCGTTGGCATTATTGACGATGTTACTCATACCTCTCTTGAAGTAGAAGAAGGATTTGACGTAGCCCCGGAAGGAACAGTGCAGTGTAAATTCTGGGGGCTTGGAGCAGATGGGACCGTCGGCGCAAACAAGAGCGCCATTAAAATCATAGGCGACAATACAGATATGTATGCCCAGGCTTATTTTGCCTATGATTCCAAAAAATCAGGCGGCCTCACCACATCCCATCTTCGTTTTGGAAAAACACCGATTCAGTCAACCTATCTGATAGATTCTGCGGACTACATTGCCTGCCATAAATCCAAATATGTTGATATCTATGATTTGCTGGAAGGGATTAAAGACCGCGGTACCTTTGTTCTCAACTCCCACTGGACCGTTAGAGATATGGAAAAGAAGCTTCCCGCTTACATGCGCAGAACAATTGCCGGGAAAAAGCTCAAATTTTACAATATCGATGCAGTTAAGATCGCATCTGAAGTAGGTCTTGGCGGCAGGATCAACATGATCATGCAGACCGCGTTTTTTAAACTGGCAAATATTATTCCCGTGGAAGATGCTATTTCCTATCTCAAAGACCAGATTAAAAAGATGTTTGGCAAAAAGGGTGATAAAATTGTCAATATGAACTGCGAAGCAGTGGATAAGACCATAGATAATCTGATTGAAATCAAATATCCGAAATCCTGGGCTGATGCTTCTGACAGACCGGTTGCTGCCGCAGATGAACCTGATTTTGTCAAAAATGTGATGCGTCCCATGTTGGCCCAGCAGGGAGACAAACTTCCTGTCAGCGCTTTTGCGCGGGATGGTATTTTCCCTGTAGCCACATCAAAATATGAAAAACGGGGTGTGGCAATTTATGTCCCGGAATGGGATATGAACAACTGCATTCAGTGCAACCAGTGTGCTATGGTTTGTCCCCACGCAGCCATACGTCCTGTCCTGTTAACAGATGAAGACCTAACTAACGCCCCTAAAGGGTTTAAAGCAATAAAGGCCATTGGCAAGGAGCTTAAAGGATACTATTTCCGCATGCAGGTGAACACCCTTGATTGTCTGGGTTGTGGCAATTGCGCAGACATCTGTCCGGCCAAAAAACCGGCGCTTACAATGAAGCCGCTTGAAACCCAGATAGATATCCAGGTACCCTTTCATGAATTTACCGAAAAACTGCCTGTGCGGGATAACCTGATTAAAAGAAACAGTATCAAAGGAAGCCAGTTCTTCCAGCCGTTACTTGAGTTCTCCGGCGCCTGTGCTGGATGCGGCGAGACCCCATATGCCAAACTCCTTACACAGCTCTTTGGGGAACGAATGGTCATTGGCAACGCAACCGGATGTACTTCAATCTGGGGCGGAAGCACTCCGGCTATTCCTTACTGTGTTAATAAAGACGGCTTTGGTCCCACATGGGGAAATTCTCTGTTTGAAGATCCCGCAGAATTTACTTATGGGATGTTTCTGGCAACAATGCAGCGACGCAAAAAACTGGCCGATTTGATGCATGAAGCGCTCAATACCAATATCCCAAAGGAAATAAAGAATGCCTTGCAGGGCTGGCTGGATAATATGAAAAATGCCGAAGAATCCAAAAAATTTGGCGACCAGCTTAAAGCGCTTTTACCGGATTACAAAGATAACTTTCTCTTGTGTGAAATTGCTGATATGTCCATGCTGTTTACAAAAAAGTCATACTGGATCTTTCTTGGAGACGGCTCTGCATATGACATCTCATTTGGCGGCCTTGACCATATTATGGCCACAGGTGAGGATATTAATAT
>CBDAFK010000113.1:0-7328 GCA_965195235.1 uncultured Desulfobacterales bacterium
AGCCGCAGAGAACGCAAAGAAGTTTATTTTTTTAAATTGTCGTGAGAGGCGACAATTTAAAAACTAAGCTGTTTAACTAAATACAATATATCTTCGAATGATAATCTTAATAATGCGTTTCTTTTTGTTTTCCGTCCTCTCAACGGAAAATAAAAAACTTTTCATCTTTGCGTTCTTTGCGTCTCGGCGGTGAGAGATATATTTTTCTTGTTTATCCTGTTATCCTGTCAGATTTTTTTCAACAGGCTAAAATATTACGATATGCGAGACTTAAAACCTAAACATAACAGGTGGGAAGATCATTATTCGCGGCTTGCAAAAAAGGAACATTTTCCCGCAAGATCTGTTTATAAGCTCCGTGAAATTCAGCGCAAGTATAATCTGATAAAAAAGGGGGACAAAATTCTTGATCTTGGTTGTTTCCCGGGATCATGGCTTCTTTTTGCTGCAAATCTGGCCGGAAACAACGGCCGGGTCGTGGGAATAGATCTGAAACCTTTGTCAAAATCGGTTTTGTCAAAGGTTCCGTCCAATGTCAGGATTTATACTGGCGATGTACTTTCCATTGATGACGAGCTTATAAGATCTGTTGGGAACGATTTTAACATTGTAATGAGCGACATGGCGCCCGATACTACCGGCAATAAAAATGTTGATGCAGCAAGGTCTTTTAATCTCTGCCAGGTCGCCTTAAGGATTGCTAAAGACCTGTTGGTTGACGGCGGATCATTTATTTGCAAGATTTTTCAGGGAGAGGATTTTAAAGAATTTACAGATTCAGTTAAGTTAAGTTTTAATAAACACAAAATTTTCAAACCGCAATCCAGCAAAAAATCCAGCAAAGAAATATATGTTATTGGATTTGAAAAAAAATAGTAAGTTCTTTAATAAGTTCAGGTGAAGATGATAAAGGACTCGTCTACTGATAATAAAATGTAAGAATATCTGAAACTCGCATGGTAAGTGAGCATAAAGAAAAAACAAGACCAATCCTTTTAATCCATACTGGTTAAACAGCCAAATCATGTGTTTTAAATGTGAATTATCTTGTGCGCTGTTTTTTCTTAAGGCTCACTAACATGCTCAAACAGTCAGATATTTTACATTTTATCACCAGCAGACTCCTTAAGATGTTAAAAAATAGGGGGTAAATATGTCGGGGCATAGCAAATGGTCTTCCATAAAGCATAAAAAAGGGGTTACAGATGCCAAACGGGGTAAAGTTTTTAGCAAGCTTATCAAAGAAATTACCGTCGCTGCCCGCACAGGAGGGGGGGATCCCTCCGGCAACCCAAGGCTTAGAACAGCTATTCTCGCAGCGAAGAGTGAAAATATGCCGAAAGATAATGTTGAAAGGGCAATCAAAAAGGGAACCGGTGAACTCGAAGGTGTGAATTATGAAGAGTCAATTTACGAAGGATACGGACCTGGAGGAGCCGCCGTGCTGATTGAATCGGTTACAGATAATAAAAACAGGGCGGTTGCCGATATCCGTCATATTTTCAGTAAATGCGGCGGAAATCTCGGTGAAAACGGGTGTGTATCCTGGATATTTGACAGCAAAGGGTATATCGAGGTTGAGAAGCAAGCGGTTGACGAGGACAAGCTGATGGAAACGGCCATTGAGGCCGGCGCAGAGGATGTGAAGGAAGATAATAATAGTTTTGAAATCATCACGGAACCAGATGATTTTGAAGCTGTAAAAACAGCAATAGATAATGCGTCGATTCCTTATATAGTGGCGGAAATCACTATGCTTCCCCAAACAACGCTTGAACTTAAAGGAAAACAAGCAGAGCAGATGATCAAATTGATGGAAACACTCGAAGATTGTGATGATGTGCAAAAGGTTTACACCAATGCCGATATTCCCGATGAATTAGTCGGAGATTGACAGATCTATCATCCTTTGAACCGCCTTTAATGCAGGCAGCCTTATATCTTCCGGGACCTTAACCTCTCCTTCCATGGTTTCAAGAGACCTTATGATATCATCAAGGGAAATTTTTTTCATATCGCCGCACAGCATATCCTTTGAAGCCGGGTAAAATTCTTTGCCGGGATTTGCCTTTTTTAATGGATGAAGCATCCCGATTTCTGTGCCCACAATAAAGGACAGGCTGTCAGACTTACCCGCATATTTAAGCATCCCTGAAGTGCTTGCAACAGCATCGGCAAGCTCAAGAACCTCGGGTCTGCATTCAGGATGTGCCATAAAAAGGGCGTCCGGATGCATATTCTTTACTTTTTGGACATCTTCGGGTGTAAGGCTGTCATGAAACGGGCAGTATCCATCCCACAGGTGTATTTTTTTATTTGTTTTCGAAGCCGTATATTGGGCCAGGTTCCGGTCAGGGACCATCAGTATTTCCTCCTCATCCAGGCTGTTTACAACCTCGACAGCATTTGCCGATGTGCAGCAGATGGTTGACATAGCCTTGACAGATGCGGATGAATTTACATAGGTTACCACCGGCATGGGAGGAAGCCCGGCAAGCTTTGCTTGAAGCTGTGCCGGAGTTACCATGTCGGCCATTGGACAGCCAGCGTCCTTGCATGGCAAAAGGACCGTCTTTTCAGGAGACAGCACTGAAGCTGTTTCAGCCATGAAGGTCACGCCGCAAAAGAGGATAACTTCGGCATCGGTCATGGATGCCTTTATGCTGAGTTCGAGAGAATCTCCACAAAGATCGGCAAGATCCTGAATTTCCGGCGGCTGATAATTGTGCGCCAGCATGATCGCTTTTCTTTTTTTCAACAGACTTTTTATCTTTTTTTTCATTTTTAATACTTATGCGCTACCCGTCAAGTTGCAGGATGTCGGCTCCTTCAGGAATTTCAAAATAAAACATTGAGTCCTCGATATGTTTTTTGAACTCAATATTTTTAAGACAAATTTTTGTTTCATCATTATATAAATTATATGTTGTTATTTGAACAATATCAAAAGTATTTATTGAGACCGACAGATATACCAGGGAGATATCGAATACTTCTTCTTTAGGTATAAGTCTTAAAACATAATATTTGCCGCTGGTTTTATCATCCAGCGCAATATTAAATTTTTCCCTTATAATCTTCATGTCTGAAAGAAATCCGCCCCCCTTTCCGTTTCCAAAAAAATAAGGGGATGTTCCCACCATAACCTGGTTGTCATCCTGTCTGTAAACCCACAATCTTTTGCCGTCTGTAATTATGAGCTGTTGGTCCGGCTTTTCATATTCCCACCTCATCATGCCCGGGGCCTTAACAAAAAGTTTTCCAGATGCGGTATCTGTAATATCCATTGCCTTGATGGTTGACTCTTGAGAAAAATTTGCCGAAAATCCTTTTGCAGCATATCTGTTTTCGATTCTGTCCATGATTTCATCCAGCGATAGATTGAGCGGATGAGAAGCATCTTTGCATCCAGCCGCTTGCGGATTGAGCAAAATAAAGGCCAAACAACTCGTTAGAATTAGAGTCTTTAAATATTTCATGTTTTTCCCATAACAAATTTGGGATGCCTATGCAATCATCTTGTTTATGTGCCTTATTTAAAATATCTCAATTGAGCGAAAAGTTCAATTGGATGGGAATGAGAGAAAGGGGGTTGCAATAGGTTTGTTTTGGCTGTAAACTTATTACAAAATTGTTTTGTATTTTGATTTAGTTTTTTTCAATATCATAAAATCTTTATCTGTGGTAAATTTTATTGCATACACTTTCAAGGGACGTAGTTATTATAAATGAACTTGGCCTTCATGCAAGGTCTGCCGCAGGGATAGCAAAACTTGCCCAAAATGCCAACTCAAAAGTGTGGCTTATAAGGGGAAAAGAACGGGTGGATGCATCAAGCATTATTGATATTCTTTCCCTTGCATGTTCAAAGGGATCAAAAATAACTTTAGAAATTGATGAAGAGTCAGATATTGAGATCTTAAATGAAATCATTGAGCTAATAAAAAAAGGTTTTGGGGAATAGGTTTTTATGTCGGATGCAAATGCAATTGAAATAGTTCTAAATGGGATAGGGGCTTCTCCGGGTATATGCATAGGAAAGGCTTATTCGGTCGATAAGGAAGGGGTCAATGTTGTCAGGAAATATTTTATCGAAAAACGGAACCTGCTGGGTGAGATAAAACGTTTCAAGGCCGCTGTAAAGAAAGCAAAGGATGAACTCAAAGCAATTATTAAAAATTCCCATGAAGAGTTGCGCCAGCAAAGGTATATTCTTGAGACCCATATTGTGATGCTAAAGGATAAGATGCTGTATGGCAGGACAATTGAAACCATTGAGGATGAACGGATAAATGCAGAATGGGCTCTGAAGAAAGTGGTGTCAAACTTGAAATCAATGTTTCAAAATATGTCGGATCCTTATTTAAAGGAAAGGGCTGCAGACATTGTGCATGTGTCCGACCGTGTAATGAAAAATCTGCTCGGCGCGGAACCGGTCAATATCGCTGATATTTGCAAGAGAGTCATACTTATCGCCCACGATCTTTCACCTGCTGAGACCAGTCAGATACAACTGGAAAAAATTAAAGGCTTTGTTACAAATCGCGGAGGAAAGGCATCGCATACCGGTATAATCGCGCGAACTCTTGAAATACCGGCTGTTTTAGGGCTTAATCAGGCAACAAGAATAATCCAAAATGACGACCTCGTTATAGTTGACGGTACTGCCGGCACAGTGATCGTTCATCCGACAGAAGAAACACTGATTAAGTATGAAGAATATAAAATCAGATATGAAGAATATAGAGCTGCCATCACCAGGGGAAGCTATCTTGTGGCTGAAACAACTGATGGATTTCAACTGCCTGTTATGGGCAATATTGAGCTTCCCGAGGAGGTAGTTTCTGTTATCGATCATGGTGGTGACGGCATCGGTCTGTACAGAACCGAATTTCAATATTTAAACAGTTCTGTTTTCCCAAGTGAAGACGAGCTGTTTGATAAATATATGGATGTAGTGGAGGTAATAGCGCCAAAACCGGTGATTATCCGCACTCTTGATATAAATGGTGATAGAGCGATAGCCCCTGTTTCCGAGCGTGATGAGATCAATCCGGCTCTTGGACTTCGCGCAATCAGATATTGCCTGCAAAATCCTAAGATTTTCAAGACTCAGATCAGAGCAATATTAAGAGTTGCCGCATACGGGGATGTCAGAATCCTGATCCCCATGATATCAAACTATGACGAGCTCTGTGAAACAAAAAGGATTTTAAACGAAGTTGCTGTCTCTCTAAATAAAGAAGGAGCGGTCTTTAAAAGAGATATTGAAGTCGGGATAATGATGGAAGTCCCTTCGGCTGTAATCATGGCAGATGTAATGGCAGAAAACGTTGATTTTTTCAGCATAGGGACAAACGATCTTATTCAGTATTCACTGGCAATAGACAGGGGGAACAGCGAGGTTGCCTATCTTTACAATCCGCTTCATCCCGCTATTATACGTATGATTAAACATGTTGTGGATGTAGCGCATGAAAAAGGGATAAAGGTCTTTATGTGCGGCGAGATGGCCAGCGACCCGATCTATATCCCTGTACTTTTAGGCCTGGGGTTGGATGAATTGAGCATGAACCCTCAATCAATACCCGCTGTAAAGAGCATGGTTAGATCACTTAACATAAAGGACATCAAACGCTTTACGAAGGATATGCTTAAACAAACCTCGGCCACTGCCGTAATGAAATTAGTGCAGGATACATATGGCAATATTCTTTATGATAAAATCTATCACGAGTAGTATAATATGGGTAACAGTTCACGGTTAACAGTTCACAGTTAACGGTTAATCAAAACATAAAATCAATCAGTCGTTGCATAGTTCATTGAAAAAACTGTGAACTGTGAACTGTGAACCGACAACTGTGAACGGTTACTAATATGGAAACCACGCATAACAAAATAGTTACAGAGAACAGAAAGGCCAAGTATAATTATTATATTGAGGATACATACGAGGCAGGAATAGCTCTGTTAGGCACTGAAGTCAAATCGCTCAGACTTGGCCGGGCTAATTTGAAAGATTCATATGCCAAAATTAAAGGGGGCGAGGTCTTTGTTTACCAGATGCATATCGGCCCCTATCCATATGCCAATTATGAAAATCATGACCCTTTAAGGCGCAGAAAACTGCTTTTGCATAAGTATGAGATTAAAAAGCTTTATGGCAAGGTAAATGAAATGGGTTTTTCTCTGATACCGCTAAAGGTTTATTTTAAAAACGGAAAGGCCAAAATGACCTTAGCCCTTGCCAGAGGTAAACGCAAATATGACAAGCGTGAGACCATTAGAAGGCGTGATGAAAAAAGGGAGCTTGAGAGAGAGAAAAAGGGTTAAAGAAGCTTTCCATTTCAGCGAAAAGCTTGACAAATTCAGCATATTGGTTTATTTTTTAATATAAAAGTTTTTTAATACCTCTGCTTTTCCACCCTTTTCATGGGGGCGAAACGGCTTCGACGGGGATAAAGAAGCTAAGGTTGCATATCGAGCTCCTGTCAGCTCGTAAAAATGGCGGGGACTTAAAATAATCGCAGATGATTATAATTACGCTTTAGCCGCTTAGACGGCTAACGTCCTGCTGGATTATTCCTGCGCATCCAGCAAGGGCGCCGATTAGCAGGATAACCGTCTGGATTGCCTGTTAAAGGATTGGCGAAATTTTACAGGATAGCCTTTTAAGTAGCCTGCCTGAGGGGGACTTGAAAAGGCGAAAGCTAAAGCTCAGGCTAAATATGTAGATCCCTTTGTGAAATATTACCGGACGCGGGTTCGACTCCCGCCGCCTCCACCACGCTTCGCCCTTCGGGCTTCGCATGGCAAGCCTGCCCTGCGTAGTTTGAAAAACGAAGCAGGAGCCTCCTCAGCAACCATTTCGCTTATGATCTAAGAAATATGATGTACTATGTCTATATGCTCCACAGCATACCGAATCCCAATCAAACTTATATCGGATTCATCAAAATAGAGTGACCCGTAGGGCAGGGCTTTAGCCCTGCTTTAAAGCAAAGCTAAAGCTTTGCCCTACATAAATGAGTGACATATCGCACTTTTTACGAGACCATCAAGTTTAATAATACAGCATCCCATTGTGTTGTAGATGCCAATGTCGCAGATTACATATAAATATCGCGACCATCTGTGAATAAGGCTGAAGGTTTGATTCATAGGAGATATCTTTAACGCCACAAATGCACCGGGCGCGTTTACCAGAGCATGTGAAAGAGTTAGCGGCGCTTCAGACAATAGCCAACCACAGTTTCAGCATTTTGAAACAAAGTAATACGATTATGGTCAAAGACGGATCCATTCATCAAAAACCGTGAGGCTTA
>CBDAFK010000114.1:0-15392 GCA_965195235.1 uncultured Desulfobacterales bacterium
ACGACTTGTGCCAGGGACAGGCACAAAGAATATATAACTTACTGAATTCATACGTGGTTTAAGTATTGTATTAATGCTTGTTATTGGTGCCGTTGCCGAAGCTTAAGGTCTAATATTTCGCTTTAAAAATTTATTTTGGCCCTTGCCGTCTAACGCTTTCTATAAATTAAAGGGTGCGAAACTTGAGTTAGTAAGAATTTCAACTCCTTCATAAGTAACCAAAATTGTATGTTCAAATTGAGCGCTTAAACTTCCGTCAGCAGTAGTAACCGTCCATCCGTCTTTTGAAGATCTTTCTACAGCATAAGATTTTCCCATATTGATCATTGGTTCGATTGTGAAGATCATGCCTTGACGAAGACGTATTTTATTATCTTTGGTAAAATAATGATAAACATGCGGCTCTTCGTGAAACCTTTTTCCAATTCCGTGACCTACGTAACTTCGAACAATAGAATATCCGAATTTACTAATATATTGTTCAATTGTTTTACCCACTTCATACAAATAATTTCCCGGCTTAACTGCATCAATTCCTCTATACAAAGCATTTTTTGTTCGATTTACCAGATTTTTTATTTTTTCATCGACGTTACCGATCATAAAAGTGCGGGATGTATCTCCATGATAACCATTTAGAATCAAAGTAACATCGATATTTACAATATCACCATCTTTAAGAATATCTTTTTCTGAAGGAATTCCGTGACACACAACATTATTGATTGAAGTGCAAATACTTTTTGGGAATCCATGATAATTCAAAGGGGCAGAAATTGCACCATGTTTTTGGGTAAACTCTTCACAAAGATCGTTAAGGTATAACGTTGAAACCCCTTCTTTAACAAAAGGTTCGATATAGTTTAGTAATTGTGCAGCTAATTTACCTACTTTTCGCATCTTTTTTATTTCTTCTCGATTTTTAATGTTTATCATATTTTTTCCTTAACAATCTTTATTTTTTTCGAAAAACTTTTAGAGGGTTGGCATCCTTCAGATAGCCACAAAAGTAGTTGACACTTTTCAAAACAAGAATTAGCCGCAAAAAGGCGCAAAAGGCGCAACATGGTGTAAATCTTAACAAATATACTGTGAACGGTCATAATTAGAGTTTTTTATTATGTATTATTACCACGAGCACGAAGAACACAAAGAAATTATCAAAGCATTAATTCAGGTGTAATTTACGACTGTTGGTATAAATCTCCCTAAACCTGCCCGCTCGTGCCCTGTTCGCCTCGCTCCGCCCACCTTACTTTAGCGCTCACGGTGGTTTTGGACAGACTTGGCAGGAAGGCTGGCCTCGTAATGGCAGGCTGGTCCCCTTTTAGAAAAGGGGGACTTTCAACCATTCCCCCTTTTCTAAAGGGGGTTAGGGGGATTTTAATATGTTCGCTCAACCAACACTCTTGAATTACCCACGTTGCGATATGATGTGGCCGCGGTCAATTTTGAGCCAATAAAACAAATAAGTCATTAAAGGGCAACAGTAAACAATATCTTTGAAAAATCCTCAAAAAAGAGTATATTACAAACTTACCTTAATCCGGCAAGTGTCGAGTTTGCCATTTGCCATCAACCATTTAAAATTATAAGGCAAAATTTAATAAGGAGTAAGATGAGTTTACATACAACCCGGATTGCAAGGTTTTTCTTTCTACCGATGCCGGAGGAACAGGGCTAAACTTGCAAGCAGCCGATTGTGTGGTCAATTTTGAACTTCCCAGGAATCCGGCCCGCATGTACCAGCGTATCGGCCGTGTTAACCGAATCGGCCAAAAAAGCCGCTACGTTAATGTAGTAAATTTGATCACCAAAAACAGCATTGAAGAAAAGATACTCACCGGCATTCAGTTGAAGACCGACCTGTTTAAGGGCGTTTTTGAAGGCGGTACGGATGTAGTGGAATTCTCTCACGAAAAGCGGACAGAAATGCTGAACCGGCTTCGTGAAATGATGGGTGAAGAGCCGGCGCTTCCGCCCCGTGAGGCTCGACCGTCTGAAGATGTTCCGGAAGATACACCCCATTATCTAAATCCTAAAGTATTAAAAGAAGCAGAAGAGGCTGTGGATTTTACGGCTGAGGAGCCGAGGATGTGTTTGACAAGCGGGCGGTGGAAAAAAATCAGGTGGTGTTTCATGATGTGTCGTTTATTGAAGTTAAACCACATTTTGGCAAGGGTAAAAACAAACACAGCATTGCCGTGGAATTGACTGATTTTTCCGTTTTTTATTCACAGGATGCCAAAGGCGCTGATGAAAGCCTGAAGAAAAGCAAGAGCAAGGTAATTGTGGACAAGGGGCAGGTGGTCAAGATCAGCAAAGACAAAAACGGCATTGTTAAACGCGAGGTGTTGACACAGAATTGGACCGACTGGATCGATTACTGGGCAGTGGATTTTGACTTTGAATCCAAGCGGGAGATTGTGCGGGTAAAAAGAGAACCTGATGCACAGATACATCTTGATGGCAGCGCAGATCCGGTTCAACTGAAATTAGGCGATTATGAAGAAGTATGGACAGGCGATTATGTATTTGAAAACGAGTGGCAATCCTTCCGCACCAAAAAAGATCGGTCGATTGAGCTAAAAAGCGTGTTTAGGGAATACCCTCCCGGTCGGCGCAAGATTGCAGTGAAAGTGGTGGACATTTTCGGCAATGATACAATGAAGATTATTGAGGTTTCAGCATGAGCAAAAAAACAGAGCTTGTTGTAAAAAATATCAATGTCAATTTCTTTTCGCAAAAAGAGGAAGACTATATTTCTTTAACCGATATCGCAAAATACAAAAATAGTGATGATCCACGTTTTGTTATTCAGAACTGGATGAAAACCCGTTCCACTGTTGAATTTCTCGGTATTTGGGAAGTAATTAATAACCCCTGTTTTAACCGTGTCGAATTCGACACGGTTAAAAATGAAGCCGGCAGCAATGCCTTTGTCCTTACACCATCCAAGTGGATAAAGCTCACTCAGGCAGTTGGCATTGTTTCAAAATCAGGGAGATATGGCGGCGGAACTTATGCCCATAAAGATATTGCCTTTGAATTTGCATCCTGGATTTCAGCGGAATTCAAGCTCTATTTAATAAAGGAGTTTCAACGCTTAAAGGAAGAAGAAAATGAACGTAAGCAACTTGGCTGGGATATTAAACGCAATCTGGCAAAAATTAATTATTGTATTCATACCGATGCCATTAAAGAAAATCTGATTCCACCCGAACTGACGCCTAAACAGGTCAATCATGTTTATGCCAGTGAGGCAGATGTGTTGAATATGGCTTTATTTGGCAAGACTGCCAAACAATGGCGAAAAGATAACCTTGATGAAAAAGGCAATATCAGGGATTATGCCAATGTTTCTCAATTGGTTTGCCTTTCTAATATGGAAAGTCTGAATGCATATTTTATCAATGAAGGTATGCAGCAGCAGGAACGTTTAAATAAACTGAATACGATTGCAATTGCTCAAATGAAAACCCTCGTGGACAATAAACAGGTTAAGAAACTAAAAGGGGGTAACTAATGGCGATACATCCGGATTTTCCAGCTTCCCCTTACAACATCCTCAAACCGGATATCCGCTGGTTCCCTGCCGACGAAGCTCTCCGGGAATCAAGCTATGAAAAGCTGCTGCCGCCTCTGGTGCATGAACTGCGTAAAAAGGTAAAGGCATGGCGGGATAACAGCTATGAAGGGGCAACAGATACCAGTATTGCCCTGCTGAACTGGTGGTTTAATCAGGAGCATCTGCTGCCGAAATCAGACCTTTCTGCGTGCGGACACGCACAGGCAGGCGGCACGATGGAGAAATTTCAATATTACTTTGCCCAGCAGGAGGCGGTTGAAAGCATCATCTATCTTTATGATGTGGTTAAGGTGAAGGACAAATATGATTTGCTCCGTTTTGATTCTTCCGGCACTGTTTCTGCTAATATGTTTGATGAATTGTGGCTCCGTTTTGTTATCAAGATGGCGACCGGCACCGGCAAAACCAAGGTGATGAGTCTGGTTCTGGCATGGTGTTATTTTCACAAACTTTATGAGCCGGATTCTGACCTGGCGCGTAACTTTTTGCTGATTACACCCAATATCATTGTATTGGATCGGATTCGCAGCGATTTTGACGGGTTGCGGATATTCTTTGATGACCCGGTGCTGCCGGACAATTGATATTCAGGCGGTTTTGAAAGGCGCAACTGGCGCGATGATTTTCAACTGACTCTGCATATTCAGGATGAGGTTAATGTTACCCGCAAGACCGGCAATATATTTTTAACCAATATTCATCGTGTCTATGCCGGCAACGATGTAGAACCGTCTGCTGATGATGATAACACAATGGATTATTTTCTTGGCAGGCATCCCACGGGCGCTACCACTGATTCCAAAGTCGATCTTGGTGATATTGTACGCGATATTGATGAACTGGTGGTGCTGAATGACGAGGCGCACCATATTCATGATCCCAAAATGGCGTGGTTCAAGTCGATTGAGGATATTCACAACCGGCTGAAACACAAGGACAAGTTTCTCTCCCTGCAAGTGGACATGACCGCTACACCCAAGCACAACAATGGCTCAATTTTTGTGCAGACCATTTCGGATTATCCTTTGGTAGAGGCCATTTCGCAAAATGTGGTCAAACACCCGGTGCTGCCGGATTCCGCAAGTCGCGCCAAACTCAATGAACGGCAAAGTTCCAAATACACGGAAAAATATGCCGATTACCTGAATCTCGGCATAGAGGAGTGGCGTAAAGCATACAAAGAACATGAAAAGATGGACAAAAAAGCCATTCTCTTTGTGATGACGGACGACACCAGAAACTGTGATGATGTGGCTGAATATCTGGAAACAACCTATCCTGATTTGAAAGATGCGGTGCTGGTAATTCACACGAAAAACAACGGTGAGATCAGTGAGGCGGCAAGCGGCAAGAAGAAGGAGGATTTGGAAAAGCTGCGCAAACAATCCAATAAAATTGATAGCTGGGACAGTCCTTTTAAGGCTATTGTTTCGGTGATGATGCTCAAAGAGGGGTGGGATGTGAAAAACGTGACCACTATCGTGGGGTTGCGTCCCTATTCTGCTCAAAGCAATATTTTACCTGAGCAGACTTTGGGCAGGGGTTTGCGAAAAATGTATCCCGGCTATGATGTTGAGGAATACGTCAGCGTTGTGGGAACAGATGCTTTTATAGATTTTGTGGAGTCCATCCAGTCCGAAGGTGTTGAGCTTGAGCGCAAGGCAATGGGTGAAGGCACCAAGCCAAAAACGCCGATTATCGTTGAAATTGATAATGAAAATACAAAAAAGGATATCGACAATCTTGATATCGAAATTCCGGTATTAAGCCCGAGGGTGTATCGGGAGTACAAGAATCTCAGTGGCCTGAACACTGGGAATTTGGGGCATAAAAAAGTGGCTTACAAAATGTTCAGCGTCGAGGAGCAGCGAGAGATTGTATTTAAGGATATAACTACCGGCGAGATCAATCATATAACTATTCTGGATTCAGGAGCGGTTACCGATTACCGCTCCGTGGTGGGATATTTCACCCGTGTTATTATGAAGGATTTAAGACTGGTCAGCGGCTACGATGTGCTGTACGGGAAAGTAAAATATTTTATCCGGGATGAATTGTTTGAAAAACCGGTTGACCTTGACAGCCTGAACACCTTGCGGAATCTATCTGAACTTGAAGCCGGCAAAACTTTGGTGGAAACATTTAAAAAGCAGATTAACGCCTTGACTGTGCAGGACAAGGGAGACGCAAAAATCCATGATACGATTAAGTTGAGAAAGACTCGCCCATTTGTCGTTAAAGAGCAGGGATATATCGTACCGAAAAAAAGTATTTTTAATAAAATTATCGGTGACAGTAATCTGGAATTGCAGTTTGCCGCCTATCTTGAAGACTGTGACGATATCATCTCCTATGCGAAGAACTATATGGCCGTTCACTTCAAAATTGATTACGTCAATGCAAAGGGCGATATATCCAATTACTACCCTGATTTTGTCGTCAAGAAATCAGCAAAAGAAACTTTTATTGTTGAAACCAAAGGACTGGAAGACCTTGACGTGCCTTTAAAAATGGAAAGGTTGAAACAGTGGTGTGTTGATATCAACAAGGCTCAATCTGCTATCAAATATGATTACATTTTTGTGGATGAGGAGAGTTTTAATCAATACCAGCCTAAGAGTTTCAAAGAATTGATTGGAGGATTCAGGGAATACAAGGAATAGGGTGAAGCATGGGCTGACGCTTTAGGGTTCAAAACCTGATGTTGACAGTGTTGAAAAAGTGTCACATTATAGTTATTAAACATAAAAAAAGCGCTTAGTTTATTTTTAAGCGCTTGAATTTATTTTGGTGGAGCTGAGGGGGATCGAACCCCTGACCTCATGACTGCCAGTCATGCGCTCTCCCTGCTGAGCTACAGCCCCACGCTATACAGGCAAGGCGCAACCAGTAACAAAAAGTATTTAAGGTGTCAATATCTATTTTAGTTAGCGTTTACGGTTTACAGTTATCGGTTTACGGCTGAAATCAATATCCAAAATGCTTCAATCGTTGCATAGTTCGTTGGAAAAACTGTGAACTGACAACTGTGAACGGTTACAAACATATTTTATCATTTCCATAAATTTAAATGGTATTGAAGCATAGCTTAAAAGACTGGAGTTAAGGATAGAGAATGGATTTACAAAATTTTTCTAAACCAGATGAAAGATATGCCCAACAGGAAAATGCGGCCGATGCGTTTAAGGAGTTTGATGCAACACAGCTTTATTGCCCGCGTTGCAAACAGGCGGTTCCTGTCCGGAAAAGGCTTCTTCTTGTTTTGCCTGAAGGGGATAAGTATGAATATCTATGCGCATTTTGTTCCAAAACTGTCGGGACAAAGATTGATCGAAATGTTAAACCCATAAAAATAATTGTTTGAATATGATGAACTCGACTTTTTACGAATTTGTTACTTTTGATAAAGGTGAATTATAATGCTTAGATTAATGCGTGACTATGCCAGTAGCTGGTTGATCAAGGTTATATTAGGAGCGATCGTTATTGTTTTTGTGTTCTGGGGTGTTGGAAGCTTTCGTGCTCAGAGGGGAGGCAGGGTTGCCCTCGTCAACGGAGATTCTATTACCATGGAAGAATACAAAGAGGAGTACAACAACCTTATCGAGCAGCTACGTCAAAGATTTGGCAACAGATTAGATGATAAAATGATAGAGATGCTTCAGGTAGAAAATCAGGCTTTAAACCGGCTTATAGACCAAAAACTCTTGCTTCAGGAAGCCGTAAAACTCAATTTTCGTGTTTCAGATGACGAGCTTGCCGCAGCTATCAGGGAAATAAAAGCATTTCAAACATCCGGAGTATTTGACAGGCGCCTTTATAGAAATATTTTAAGTCGCCACGGCTTGACCCCTGAGCAGTTTGAGGTTAGCCAGAAAGGGTTTATGCTGACAGAAAAGTTGAGATCATTTTTGCTTGGCAATCTCAAGGTCTCGGACGGAGAGGCCATGGAATGGTTCAAATGGAGGAATGCATCGGTAAATATAGATTATATTCTGTTCGAGCCGGGCAGATATAAGGATATCAATCCTTCTGCTGAAGACATTAAGACTTTTTTTGTTGACCATAAAGAGTCATATAAAACAGAACCCATGATAAAAGTTCGATTTTTATGTTTTGACCCGGATAATTACAGAGCAAAGGCCATTATTTCCGATAAAAAGATCCAGGATTATTATGAAGCACACCAGGAAGAATTTAAAACAGATAAAACTGTTGAAGCTCGGCATATACTCATAAAGGTCGACGAAGATGCCGGCAGGGAAGCTGTTGAAAAGGCAAAAAATAAAGCCCTTGATATCTTGCAGATGGCGAGGGAGGATAAAGATTTCGCCGAGCTGGCCAGACAGTATTCCGAATGCCCCAGCAAAAACCAGGGAGGACACCTTGGCGTATTTAGAAAGGAGGCCATGGTTAAGCCATTCGCCGATAAAGCTTTTTCCATGAAGGCCGGAGAGATCAGCCTGCCGGTTCGCACAAGGTTTGGGTGGCATATTATAAAGATTGAAAAAATCAATGAGGAATCGATTATTCCCATTGATGAAGCAAAAAAAGTAATACGCAAAAAACTTATTGATGAAAAGACAAAAGTTCTTGCTTATGAAGAAGCGGAATCGGTTTATGATACTATTTTTGAAGGGGGTGATCTGGTAAAGGCCTCCAATGAACGAGGACTCAAGTTGCAGACAACAGATTTTTTTACAATAAAAGGCCCGGATAAGGGCATGAAAAACCGCGAAAAGTTTGCATCTGCTGCCTTTAATCTTTCGGCCATGGAAATCAGCGATATACTGGATTTTGAAGATGGATATTACATCCTTCAGGTGATGGAAAAAAATCCCGGGGAAATACCTGAATTAAAAGATGTGAAAGAAAAGGTCAGGGCAGCCTTGATAAAGGAAAAACAGGATGAAAACGCGGGCAAGGATGCAAATGAGTTTCTGTCTGGTTTAAAAAAAGGCAAATTGATGAGCGCGCAGTGTGTAAAATATGGTTTGAAATTAAGCAACAGCAGTTTTTTTAAGCGGAATGAGCCTATCCCTGATATTGGATTGGAGAGAGAAATTATTGAAGCTGCTTTTAAACTCTCGAACACAATAAAATTGCCGGAAAAGGTAATCAAAGGGGGGAAAGGTTATTACGTAATCAGCTTCAATGAGAGAAAAGAGGCTGATCCAGAAGGGTTTGCCAAAGAAAAAGCAAGTATAAAAGAAGGATTGCTGCGCCAAAAAAGAATCAAAACATTTGATGAATGGCTGACGCAAATAAGAAACAAAAGCAACATTTCCATTGAAAAGGATTTTTTAAAACAATCATAAAAAACTTTGTTTACTTTGCAATCATTGCTCTCATCATATCGCCTGCGTTTTCAACGTGATCTGGTATGGAGCCGATTATTTCAACCAATCTCATTAGATGAAATACTGAAACAGGGTCTAAATCAATCTCAAAAACTTTTTGCTTGAGCCGGGCTTCCACAATATCTGCTTCATGTTCCTTACAGTGTGTGCTCCGGATGATTTCCTTGACTAAATTCCGCTGGATTTCATTAAATGTTTCAAAGTACTTTTTTGCTTCTAATACCATTGTGCGCATTTCCTCGACAGAGTTAATACTTGAGTGAATCAGAAGCATGAGATCCTTTTTAAGCTCTTTTGGAATTCCCGGTTCGGGTTTGAAAAAAATCCAATCAAGAGCATCTTCTACTCTGTCAGGCACTGTATCCTGTTCTTTTAAATATCTGAACAGTTGAAATTTCTCAACACACAACATGGTTCCTTTGGGCAGGTTTCCGCGTATGCTTCGCTTGATGTCGTCCGCCTCAGTTTCCAGGTTGGCAACTTTTTCTCTGAGTTCTTTAAAAGCCGTGCATTCCTTTGAAAAATGACACTCCATGGCCTGTTGAAAAGCCAACGCACATTCTTTCACCTTTTCCGCGTGTTTGAGAAGGCCGCCAAAGGGTGATCTAATAAACATTGATAATAAAGGTATACGCATAATTATCTCCTTTATAGAATTAGCTGAAGTATTTTAAAAATTATCATGCTGGTTATGGCAGAAATTGGCACGGTCAGAACCCAGTAAAGCATAATTTTTATGATTATTCTGAAGTTGACTGCTTCTATTCCGCGTGCAAGCCCTACACCCAGCACGCCGCCAACTGCGGCATGAGTAGTGGAAACAGGAAGTCCCATTTTTGAGGCGATAAGAACGGTTGTTGCAGCGGCAAAATCGACCGAAAAACCACGGGTATTTGTAAGGGTTGTAATTTTCTTGCCGACAGTTTCCATGACTCTGGCGCCGGCCATAGAAATTCCGAAGGCAATTCCTATGCCTCCGAAAAGGAGTAGAAAAACAGGCACAGGCACCTCAACGCCAACATTGCCTGTTTTTACAAGAAAATAGATTACTGCAAGAGGGCCGATTGCGTTAGCTACATCATTTGCGCCTTGAGCCAGAGCAACATAGCAGGATGTTCCGATCTGGATGCGTTTGAAGATCGCTTCTGCTCCGTCTTTTTTCTTCCGAATAAAGCGGCTTAAAAGTTTCATCCCTGCAAAGCCGAAAATAATCGCCACAATAAGCGCAAGGAGTAATGCAGTCAGATTTCCCATTGCGAGTGTTTTGCCAAGCGGTGTTTTAAATATAAATGACAAGACAACGATAAAAACCGTGATGCCAATAAAAAACGGTGATAATTTAAGAGACCATACAAATGGATCCTTCTTGGAAAGTATTATTTTTATAATGAGTTTAAACATTACAAAGGCAATGACAAGGCTGAAAACCGGAGATATGACCCAGCTCAATACAACAGCCGCGAGTTTACCCCATTTGATAACCGAGAATCCTCCTGCCATTATTCCAAAACCGACCATCGCGCCAACAATAGAATGTGTCGTAGATACAGGCAAAGATTTCCAGGTGGCAAAGCTCACCCACAAAGCCGCAGAAAGCAGAGCGGCAAGAGCGCCAATAAGCGCGATATGTGGATCGGTAAGAATTTCTGTCGAGACAATGCCTTTACGGATTGTGTTTGTGACATGAGATCCGATAAATACGGCGCCGACTATATTCAGCATTCCAGCAATAAAGACTGCCTGGCGAATAGTAATAGCCTTTGCGCCGACAGCAGAAGCCATGGCATTGGCGACATCATTTGCGCCTATGTTCCAGGCCATATAAAAGCCTAAGATGTAACCGGCAATCAGGATATAATATTGTGTTGACATTATTAACTAAGTTGAGCGGTTCAACGTTCACAGTTCCCGGTTGAAGAGCCCTGACTCACTATTAACAAAAAGGATAACACGGCAATAGGGACGCATGTTATGTTTCACCCAATGGGTGAAAGAGATTAATCTGAGTATTGTGTTATACAGTAGACTATAACCTTTGAACTTTGAACCCTGAACCTGGAACCAATCACTTTAAATATTAGTTACAGCAGAAAATTCTCAATAAGATGATGGATATCTATTAAAATAATTTTGCATAAGTTTTATCCATTGTCAATTATTAGTTCTTACGGCTCCGTCATTTTCACCGGTAACACGTTGAAACGATGCTGATATAAAACCTGCTTCCAAAATTCTCACGCACGCGCTTGCGTCGCGTGAAGACGCAAAGCACGCAAAGCACGCAAAGCACGCAAAGAACAACAAAAGAAAACCTCAGCGGCTTCGCGCTTTGCGTGAAAGTATTCTTTTTGAAGGGGCGTTATTTTTCTGTATTTGCATCGACCTTGACGTTGCAGTGTATTAGTTCTTCTTTTTGTTGACTTGTAATAATGGATATGTTATGGATCTCTTAAATGGAAGTTTTCAGCATATTGCAGAGGGTCTATTTTCTTCACCCACAAAGAACTTTTCAATTATTTAATTTTAAGGAGGAATATTTAGATGAAAAAATTGCAGGCTCGATTAAAATTGATATCTAAATCTCTTGTTGCGCTTTCTAAGCAGGTTGATCAAATTTCAACGCAGATAAACAAACTGCAAACGCTTAAAGTAACTACTACTGCTAAAAAGATAAAAACCACTGCAGTAAAGGCAAAAAAACCAGGTGTAAAGAAAAAAACCGCAAAGCAGATGACCGCCCTTGAAGCAGTATTTGACGTAATTAAAAGAAGCAGAAAGGGAGCAACAATTGCCAGGCTGAAAGAAAAAACCGGCCTTGTTTCAAGGCAGCTCAGCAATGCTCTTTACAAGCTTGCAAAAAAAGGGCAAATTACCGCAAAGGAGCGCGGCATTTATATTAAAAAATAATAGTTGACCGGTTTTTTGAAGTTTTCTGTTTATTTTTTATGCGCTATGCCGGTTTAATGTAAAGACAAAAAGCCTTTAGCCTGCCATGCATATCATGGCAGGCCTGCTAAAGGCTTTTTGTCTTTGAGAGAGAAGAGAAACCATCTAAACGGCCATGTTTGAAGATATTATAAAAAACGTTCAGATATCTATCCCCTTCAGGATGCTTAAAGAAAGATACCTGCCCCTGGTTCTGAAGAACAGAGTCAATCCTGAGATCTCGCTTGATGGAGGAGTCATCGATACATATTCCAGAAAAGACTTTTCGGAGATAGCTTCTATTCTTCAACAGGAGGGCCTTTCCTGAAAGAGATCCATCTCCACGACAATGACGGAACATGGGATGATCATTGGGCAATGGGGACATCCACGCAGGTTTTCTCAGCAGCTCTCAGGAATAAATATTACTGTAGGAGGTTTAAATGCACAGTTATATAAATCGCATTGTTCGTGCTGCCAAGCTCGATGTTAATCTATATGAAGAGGTCGAGGCTGATAAAGGAGCAATGGGCCAGGCCATGGGGGTTGTTGTTCTTTCCAGTATAGCAGCCGGCATAGGAACAATAGGAACAATAGGAGTAAAGGGAATCATTATCGGCGCGATCATAGCGCTTATTGCCTGGTATGCCTGGGCATATATTACATATTTTGTCGGCGCTAAAATCCTTCCCGAACCACAGACCAAAGCCCATCCTGGTGAACTATTGCGAACCATCGGATTTGCAAGCTCTCCAGGATTAATTAGAGTATTGGCTGTCATACCTGGAATAGCTGGAATAATTTTTCTGATCACTTCGATTTGGATGTTAATAGCTATGGTTATTGCTGTAAAGCAAGCTCTTGATTATCAGAGCACACTGCGAGCTATAGGGGTATGCATCATTGGCTGGGTCATTCAAACAATAATAATTATGATTCTGTTTTCTGTTTTAGGAGGCGGTTATTCAAAGCCTGTTTAATTCTATTGTGAATCCGCCAAAGCGCTCTGGCGGAACAACCGTGAACGGTAAGATTATTTTATTGTTTTTATGTTGATGTTCTGATAAAAATTTAGTTTGGTTTGACAGATCGTATAAAATAAAAAAAACTATTTTTAAGGCTGTCGAATATATATGGATAAGAACAAATGATGAACAAAAAGACAGGATCTGTCGATTTTTACGGCAGGTTATGGAAATTATTTGCGTCAGTAAGGCTAACCGTTGTGGTTCTTCTGTCACTGGCTGTTACTTCTATTATCGGGACGATTATTCCTCAGAATAAGAGACCTGATGAATACCTGAATGAATATGGTGAATTTCTTTATAAAATATTATCAGCCTTTGATATTTTTGATATGTACCATTCATGGTGGTTTCAGTTCCTGCTTCTTACGCTGACAATTAATATCGTTGTCTGCTCAATAAACAGGTTTCCTGCCTTATGGAAGATATTATCTGTTAAAAATCCTTTTTTTAATGTTTCAAAATTCAGGAATCTTTCTGATAAAGAAGAATTTATTGACAGCCGTTCACCAGAAAACTTGAAAAGGATATATGTGCCGATTGTTTCCAGAAACTTTGGATACAAAAGGATTGAAGAAACAGACAATGGGTTCTGTATTTTTGCTGAAAAAGGACGCTGGACCCGCGTCGGTGTTTATATTATTCATTTTAGTGTTATTCTGTTGCTGATCGGCGGTTTGATAGGTTCGGTTTTCGGTTTTAAAGGATTTGTCAATATTCCTGAAGGTAAAACAATTAATAGTATCAGACTGTATAATACCGGCGAAGTACAGAAATTAAATTTTAAAATCAGGTGTGATGATTTTAATATCAAATTTTACGATTCTGGAATGCCAAGTGAATATCGATCAACCTTAACCATACTTGAACAGGAAAATGCTGTATTAACAAAGGACATTATCGTAAATGCCCCTCTTCGTTACAAGGGTATAAATATTTTTCAGTCTAATTATGGAACGTTTCCCCCAAAAGAAATTACATTAAATTTTAAAAATGTTTCAACAGGCGCTGGATATACTAAAAAGGCAAGTGTCGGGCAGCAGCTTGATTTGCCGGAAGATATGGGGCAATTACTTATCAAGGGCTACAGGAACTCATTCAATTTCGGAGGTCATAATCTTGGCAGGACCTTTATAGGTATTCTTACCCCTGATAATGGAAGTCCTGTTCATGTCGTAATGCCTTTGCGTTTTCCCCAGTTTGACAAGATGAGAAAGGGTAATCTGCTTATTTCTGTGAAAGATTATGATCATAAATATTATACGGGCTTACAGGTAACCAGAGATCCCGGGGTTTTAGTGGTTTATTCAGGATTTGTAATAATGATTATCGGATGTTTTGTAACCTTTTTTATGTCCCATCAAAGAGTTTGTGTTGAAATAAGCAAGAGCGGAAAAAGCAGCAGGATTATGGTAGCGTGGACAGCAAACAAAAATAAGCTTGGAATGCAAACCAGAATAAAGAAGATAGTGAAAAGCATGGGTAAGTGATCAATATTTGAGGATTAATTAATGAACAGTTCGAATTTGTTATCAATTGTAACATTTATATATGGCGTGGCGGCATTTTTATATATTGTTTCCTGGGTTTTTAAGAAACAGTTGCCCGGCAGGATTGCCACATGGATAGCTATAATTGGTGTTGTCGGCAATACCGGGGGTATTGCTTTGCGATGGATAGAATCGTACAGGCTTGGAATAGGTCATGCCCCCCTTTCAAATATGTATGAATCCCTTGTCTTTTTTGCGTGGACTATCGGAGTTATGTATCTTGTAGTTGAGCAGACATATAAAAACAGAATAATTGGAGCCTTTGCAACCCCTCTTGCCTTTCTGGCCATGGCTTATGCCTCACTTTCCCCAAACATTAATGATCGTATACAGCCCCTGATTCCAGCATTAAAAAGCAACTGGCTTATTGCCCATGTAATCACCTGTTTTATTGGATACGCTGCCTTTGCAATCGCTTTTGGTGTAAGCCTCATATATCTTTTTAAACAAAAAACAGGGGGCAAAACAGGTTTGCTTAATCATTTCCCGGATTACAAGATCCTGGATGAATTAACGCATCAAATGGTAACCATTGGTTTTTTATTTCTAACAGTCGGAATAATAACAGGGGCTGTATGGGCTAATTCAGCCTGGGGGACTTACTGGTCATGGGATCCAAAGGAGACATGGTCTCTGATAACCTGGTTTGTTTATGCAACACTACTGCATGCAAGGATGATGAGAGGCTGGGAAGGAAAGAAAATCGCCTATCTTTCCATAATAGGATTTATGGCCGTTATATTTACATATTTTGGCGTGAATCTTTTGCCAGGTTTGCATACTTATGGACAGGGATAATAATAACTCAAGTTTCGCACCCTTTAATTTATCAAAAGCGTTAGACGGTAAGAGCTAAAAATAAATTTTTAAAGCGAAATATACTGTCTGTAGTTTTAACGACGGCGCCAATCAATAACCATAAGATTGATGCTTAATACCTTAT
>CBDAFK010000115.1:0-7003 GCA_965195235.1 uncultured Desulfobacterales bacterium
CACAAGGTTGATAGCGCTGTAAATATAACCTGTTTCATCATAGACCTGCTCCAGGTAAAGCCTTCTGTCCTTTAATATGCCGTTATTAAGTTCCTGAACCACGTCATGCAATTTGCTCATTACAATGAGCATATTAGTGCCTGGTTCGCGCACAGCATTCATCACAATAGTTGGGACTCCTTCATGCCTGACAACAATGCTGATATCTTCATAACCCAGCTTCACTCTGGCAACATCTTTTACCGTGACCGGAATACCGTTAATTCTTTTTATTATGACTTTTTCGACATCCTCAGTGCTCTTGTATTCACCAACGGTACGGGCAATATAGCGTCGTTTGCCTTCGTCGAAGTTTCCAGCGCTTATGTTCTTATTTTCAATATCCAGAGTTCGCATCAGTTCAGATATCGTTACTTTCCGGGCAGCGAGAGCGTCAGGGTCTATAATTACTTGCAGTTCCTGTTCCTGGCCACCATAAATATTTGAAGACGCTACCCCGGCAACCCTCTCAAGGCCGGGCTTTACATGCTCGTCGCAAAAATCGTATTCACGACGCAGCTCACCTTTATATCCGTCCAGAGAGCGCAATATCATCCATGCCATGGCGCTTTCATGTCTTCCGCCGGACTTTATCACCGGTTTTTCCACATTGTCCGGATATTTTTTTACCTGGTCGAGCTTGTTGGATACCCTGAGCAAAGCATCATCTGTATCTGTGCCGATTTCGAACATGAGATTTATATACCCAGACCCGTCACGGCTCTCACTTTTTATTTCATCGAGACCTTCAAGGTTTTTGAGCTCTTCTTCCTGCACATCAATAATCTCACGCTCTACTTCCAGGGGGCTTGCGCCGCGCCATACCGTCTGGATGGAGATCTCCGGCAGGTCAACATTCGGTGTAAGCTGAATCGGAATTCTAAAAAGTGAAATAAGACCGAAGAGTATAAGAAGTATTACTCCAACAGTAACAGTAACAGGCTTTTTTATAGCAGTATCTACAAGTTTCATAGTTCAGAGTTCAGGGTTAACCGCTTCGCGTTTTTTGGTATGCATTCCCACGCTGGAGCATGGAAACGAGAAATAATATTAAAAGATAAACTTCCAACATCGAACGTCGAACGTCGAACGTCGAATAATGATGTCGCTCCGCTTTTCCAATTTTAAGTTTCAAGTTTCAAGCCTCGCCACGGCGGGGCTACATTATTCTATTATCACAACAGACTGACCGGGCTGAAGACGTTCATTGCCCCGGATCACGACCTGGTCGCCAGCGCTTAAATTCCCCTCAACAGCAACATTTCCATTATAATAGCCAAGGATATTTATATCTACCGGTGTGGCTTTACTATCAGCCACACAAAAGACCAGTCTGTTATTTCCTGCGGTAACCACTGCATCCTTAGGTATAAGGAGGGCGCTCTTTGTATCTGCCAGATTAAATGTAACCATTACCTCCATACCGCTTTTGATCTTTAACTCATGATTTGCAAGGTTTATCCTTACCGGAAAGGTCCTGGAATTTGGATTTCCCTGGGGAAGTACAGCATATATCCTACCGGAAAACGGTCTGTTTGAGACACTTTTTACCATTACATCAACCTTGCCTTGCGTTTCAAGCATTACCGCATATCGTTCAGGCACATCCACGGTTATCCGGATCGTATCAAGATCAATCATCGTAACAACAGCCCCGCCGACATTTATCCATTCTCCAACCTGGGTGTGCTCCTTTGAGATAAAACCTGAAAAAGGAGCGACAACAACCTTTTGTTTGATTTCATACTCAAGCAGTTCTATTTCAGCATCACTTTTTAAAACTCCCTGCAAAAGTGCACGATGAACATAAAGAATCTCATCATACTTCCTCTCTGCAATGCTGTCTGTATCTTTCAGCCTGCTAACTCTTGTAAGCTCCTTTTCAGCATTTTCAAGCTTTGCTCTGATCTCTTCTCTTGCAGCTACAGCCCCCTTAAGGCTAAGCCTCAGGCTGGTAGATGTTAACCTCGCAAGCAGCTCTCCTTTTTTAACAAAATCCCCTTCTCTTATCGGATAATATTCAACAATACCCGATACTTCTGAAGCAACATCACTCTTTGCAATGGCTTCGGCAGTTCCTGTCAGAGATATCCGGGCCGAAACCAACTTTTTTTCTATAATGGCAACACGAACCGGGAC
This sequence comes from uncultured Desulfobacterales bacterium, assembly GCA_965195235.1. Lineage (GTDB taxonomy): Bacteria > Desulfobacterota > Desulfobacteria > Desulfobacterales > ETH-SRB1 > Desulfaltia. Next base: position 2,179 of record CBDAFK010000115.1, read on the forward strand.
AGGCAGCGCGCTCAGCTTTTTGTCAACATCTGTGGCCTGAGTTGTCGAATACAAAGCAAATAAAATAAAAGCTGTTATGAAAAAAAATCTAATGTAACATAATGCAAGATCAATCTTTTGCATGAACCACCTCTGGGTTGAGTATATATATCCATTGCCCTGATAATTTATTAATGATATATAGTATGTTTTATAAAATCAATCCAATATTAATTACTTAAATAGCGTAACCGTTCACGGTTCAAAGTTCATGGTTCAGGGTTAATGGCCTTACGATTTTTTATATTGGGGAAAATGCCCACTTAAAATGAGAAAGAATCTCGGAATTGAAGTTCAGTCAAGTAAAACAATGTATAGAGAAAATAAATATCGGCCAGGAAAAAGAGGCAAAAAGAAAAAACCGGCTAATGCTTTGCGGACGCTAAAGTTAGAGCCACAAGCAGACATTAGACTGAAAAAGGTTTTCTCATCTATAGGTGTGCCAAAAAAATCGGCTTTTAAGCCAGACCCTTTTCAGCTAAAAGCGCTTTCTGCAATTAAAAAAACTGACTGTCTTGTTACTGCTCCAACAGGCTCCGGTAAAACCTGGATAGCTGAAAAAGCAATAGCTGAGATACATGCAAAGCAGGGTAAATCCTGGTATGCATCCCCTTTAAAAGCGTTATCCAATTCAAAATATTATGAATTTTCAGCGATCTTCGGGGCTGATAATGTCGGGATATTAACAGGTGACAGAAAGGAAAATCCTGATGCGCCGATCATTGTCGGAACCACAGAAATATTGCGCAATCAGTTATACGATGCCATGCATTCTGGTGAAAGCTTATCAGCAGATCTAATAATTCTGGATGAAGCCCATTTCTTAGGCGATGAAGAAAGGGGAGTTGTATGGGAAGAAATAATGATATACCTTCCTCCCAGAATACCTTTGCTTTTGCTCTCCGCCACAATCGGAAATGCAAATCAAATAGCCGGATGGCTTTCATCAATTCGCTCAAAAAAATGCATTGTGATTGAAGAAAAAAAAAGACCTGTGCCCCTTTCCCCCATTTTTTTACATCCATCTGGAAAACTTTTTCCCCTTACAACTCAAGGCGCTAAAAAGAAAGATGGAAATATCTACAAAAAAGTCTCTGATTATCTAAACCAAAAAAAACCGCTGCTAATAGCTCCTTCGCGTAAATTGCCCCCTTTTGGGCAGATCATGCGTGTTTTAGATAAATATAATCTTCTTCCTGCTATTTTTTTCCTAAAATCACGCGCAGATTGTGATAATGCTCTTGAATTTTGCGCAGAAAATTTTCTAATTAATCAAAACAGGCAGGACAGAAAAATAAGTCTCAGCCGAAGAATTGAAGAGCTGACAGCAAAAAACGCATATATTAAAACACATCGCCAGCTCCGGTTTATTAAACATTTTGCAATCGGCTCTCATCACAGCGGACAACTGCCTGCATGGAAGATGCTGCTGGAAACACTTATGACTGAAGGGCTCCTTGATGCAATCTTTGCAACCTCTACTGTTGCCGCAGGTGTAAACTTTCCAGCCAGAACAATTGTTCTGCTCAATTCCGATAGATTTAATGGAAAAGAATTTCTACCTTTAAGCTCTACTGAATTTCATCAAATGACAGGAAGAGCCGGCAGAAGAGGAATGGATAACATTGGATTCGCGGTGGCAATTCCTGGGAGATTTATGGATATAAGGTTAATCGCAAAGCTTATAAACTCGCCGCCATCTGATGTAACAAGCCAGATAAGGATTAACTTTTCCATGGCTCTTAATCTGCTTGCAGCATATGCCCCTGATCAGATAGAGGATCTTTTGAAAAAGTCTTTTGCATCATATTTGATTGCAAAAAGAAAAAAAGGATCAGACCGGATTTATAAAAATGATGATAAGTTTCTATGGAAGGATTTCATGCGGCATTTTAATTTCCTGATAAAAGCAGGATATGCTGCAAAAAACGGTGAGTTGACAGATGAGGGTATATGGGCATCCCGTCTAAGAGTCGATCAGCCTCTTCTGATAGCCGAGTGTTTCAGGCTCGGCGTCTTTCCCGAATCCGACCCAGCGCTTCTTGCTGCCATAATGGCATCATTTGTTTTTGAAGATAGATCAGACGAGGAAATTAACAATAAGTTAATCCCGAAAAAACTTTTAACTGCTTTTTCCAGTGTTGAAAAAAATCTCAGGCCATTTGCAAGGCACATGGCGGAGAAAGGGTTTGAAGCGCGGCCTCTGTTTTTAAGACCGGCTCTAACGATCTATGCCTGGGCTATTGGTCAACCCTGGGAAAAGGTGGTTTCTGTTTCCAAAATTGAAGAAGGAAACCTTGCCATGCTGGTTCTTCGCACCGCAGACCATTTAAGACACATCAGAGACCTTAGAAAGGTTTTCCCAACCGCCGCCGCAACATCAGAAAAAGCCATCGAACTTATCATGAGAGATCCTGTGATTATCGATTATGAGCTGTCAAGGGATTAGCGCTCGCTTTTGCGATTCAGTTTAAGCAGTTGCTACATTTTGGTGTGCGGGAAGAAGTTCTTGAACAGAATCAATCAGGGTTTTTACTGGGAAAGGTTTTTCAAGAATAGTATCAAAGCTATCATCTTCAACAGCCCAGGCGGTTCCTGAAATAGCAATGACCGGTATATATTTTTTGTCAGATCCTCGTATGTGCTGAACGACGCCGTTACCATCTATGCCCGGCATGCATATATCTGTTATAACCAGATCAAAACAGTCGCTGTCAAACTTGGCAATTCCTTCTCTGCCATTTGTTGCTGTTTCAACATTGTGACCATATATACCCAATGCCTGTTGGACTATATCTATAATAGCTGCTTCATCATCAATAACCAAAATTTTGCACATAATTTCTCTCCTGCATAGCTTATATTATAAATAATGTCTGGCTATTTTTTTGTATAATTTATTGTTTTTATATTGTCAACAACATATTGTATATTTTCTTATTATTATACTATATGATGTATATTTTGATGAACTCGTAAAAAGTCGGATTTCCCCTCCCTTGGCGGGAGGGGACAAAGGGAGAGGGAGCATTTTTGACTTTTTATAGATATATCATTTATGATATATTTATAATATTAGCGAATTTGTGTCAAACCTGATTACACAGTTTTTTTCAATTTTTGGAAAAGCTATGAGCTTAATATGAATATATTTGTTTTTACTATATCTTTCACAATATCGATCTGTAATGTCTAAAAAAATAAGCCCTTTTAAAAAGGGCTTATTTTAAAGTATTTCAGGCAAATCCGGTGATGTCTGCCTTATAGTTGTGAATAAATATTTTCTGCTAAAATCTCTTGTTTTCTTTTATTTTCTCCTAATTTTAAATCGCAACAGCGAATGCATTTAAAAATGGCCGATTCCCTTAAGCCTTACAAATTTTTCTTTTCCAGTTCTTCAATACGCTTATTAATAGCATCCAGAGAACTCTTCATATAATCTGCTTCAGCTTTTAGCTGGGCTGTTTCATCTGCTGGTTCCAGCGGATATCCCGGGCCATATTCGGAAGGATACAATCCAAAACTCCGTCCATAACCCATGCCCATTCCACGGCCAAAACCTCTTCCATAGCCTCGTCCCATACCAAATCCCCGGCCATAACCAAATCCCCGGCCATAACCAAATCCTCCGACAAATTGAGGACCATAGCCTGTTGCTCTGGGATTACATAGACCTCTTGCGCCTCCTGTCATGGGCCCTTGACCCTGTGGACCTGTTCCATCAAAACCTGGCATAATATTCACCTCCTTATTCCTAATATAAAAAAACCTATCGACGGCCCTGGCCTTTTCCAGCGCCTTGGCCCTGACCTCTTCCTGCGCCCTGGCCTTGGCCTTTTCCAGCGCCCTGGCCTCTTCCTGAACCCTGGCCTGTGCCTGAACCCTGACCTCTTCCTGCGCCCTGGCCCTGACCTCTGCCGGTCCTTGGACCTTGACCCTGTGGACCTGTTCCATCTCCTCTTGGCATATTATTCACCTCCTTGATTAAACTCTATTTTTAAACTATCTGCCGTTTCTTTTCCTTTATTTTCTAATTATGAGCATTTGACCAAAATATAATTACATCATTAGCAGATGTCAAGGAGTTTTTTTAGTCATATGACCAAAATATTATTCAGGCTTTTTTTATGCGTTCCGCCGATATTTCATCCTAACATATAGATTCCTGTACCAACCGCTATAAGCGCTTCCTTGTCATTGTGGAGAGTTGTCCGTATGACGACGACTTTGTTCCCCATACGCATAATCGAACCGGTTGACAAAAAATAATTTCCTTGACCGGGCCTTAAAAAATCAATTCTAAGATCAACAGTACTAATTTTAGTTATCCGATTGAATATCTCTTCAAGCTGGCAGCCAACCATTTTCTTGAGCATACCTACTGATACGATTGCCCCGCCTGTTGCATCCAGAACCGAAGAAATAACACCGCCATGCAACATCCCGTATTTATAATTCCCAACCAGTTTTTCTTTCATCTCCAGTTTTATGCAGACATTGTCCTCTTTCAAAGAGATTATCTTTAACCCCAACGCCTTGTTAAATGGTATCTTTTCCTCATAGAGGTCTTGCAAGAACTGTAATAATGCGGCAAAATCGGTCTTTGGATTAATCATATCTACACACCTTTAAATAATATTACTCAAGTTTCACTTAATTGAGGTATAATTATTTGAAACTGTTTGACCGGTCAAGATGTTTTGCCTGAACGGTTGCAGAAAAATTTTAAGGTTGAATTTAACTGAAAGTTGATATTATGGTAAATTATTACATATTGTATTTTTGT
>CBDAFK010000116.1:0-9049 GCA_965195235.1 uncultured Desulfobacterales bacterium
AAACAACTTCATTTGTTCTGATGCATCGGCTTTCTGTTTCTTTTTGGTTTTTCTTTTTATGTGCAGGCCGGCTTTGACTTCCTGTTCGTGGATTTAGTGGTTTAGTTTTAGCAGGCGCTTTAGGACTTCTTTTCTGGCATCAGGTGAGATTGTATATCGCACACGGTCGTTTTCGGGCAGGTAATCCACTTCGTAAAAATCATGGGCAAGATATATATCCTCCCCTCCGTAAGCCTTTAGGACCGCATCCATTTGTTTGAGAAGTTCGCGCAGGTGCAGAATGTCATGGACGGCCTCATTGAAAGTGCATGTGCCTTCAGTTTTCGAGAGGGCGTTCTACTTCCACTAATGGGTTGATCAAGATGTGATACCGAGCCTTTCACCAAAAGAAACGCCTAAATTCAACCCCTTTGTTCAATTCTCCATGGCCTTGACATGTTTTTTCAATGTATCTGTGCAAACAGATGTCAGATAATGCGCTAATCAAGACGCGACACTGAACCCTCACACAGGCCCACAGATTCTCGAATGAAGCATACAAATCCGGCATCGAGAAGCATCGGATTGATGGAGTGTACGTCAAAGTCTACAGCCCCGAGAAAACCCTGGCCGACTGCTTCAAGTTTCGCAATAAGATCGGAATGGACGTGGTGCTGGAAGCACTGAAACTCTACAAGACACGAAAGAAGTTCGACCTCGGCGAACTGCTCAAATACGCCAAGATCTGCCGGGTCGAAAAGGTGATGCGGCCATATACCTCGAGGCGATGGTATGAAGTCTCCCAGAAACATCCCTGCGTCCGTCCGGCAACGCATCCTTAACCGCGCCAAGAGCGACCGACGGCCATTCAACGAGTTGCTTCAATACTACGCCATGGAGCGATTCCTCTACCGGCTATCCCAATCCGCTCACGCCGACCGATTCATTCTCAAAGGAGCTTTGATGCTGAGAGTCTGGCATTCGCCGGAATTTCGTCCGACCATGGACATCGACATGCTGGGAAGAACGAGTAACAAGGAAGGCGACATCATCGCACAGATCCGGGACATCTTGTCCATGGACGTGGAAGCGGACGGACTTGCCTTCGATGCTGATTCCATTCAGGCCGAGGCCATTCGTCTGACCTTTGAAAAGCGGGGCACAGCACTGCCCACGAAAATCGAGGTCTTCACGGAACCTTTTATCAATGCGAAACAAATCCAGTGGACGACGTTCTGGAAAAGACTCCAACAGAATCACGTTTCCGTTTCATTCAGGGAACTTAACTTATTGAATGCAGTTCTTGACCATATTGCTAATTTTTAGCAAATTTGGATTTAGACAACAGCCCGTCAAGATGACACCGAGCTCTGTACTCATTTTGCGCTTTCCTTCAAGGGATTTATAGTGGTAAAACCAATGACTTCCGCAACCTTGCAAAGGTTGTCATCAGCCACCACAAAAGACCAATCCATTTCAGATATGAGACTAAAAGCGCCAAGATGTAATGCATCCAGAGCCTTGAGTCCGTAAGTTCTTCCATGCTTTTTAATAAAAAGCTCAGCTTGCTCAAGAACAGCATGCCCTAAAGGTTCGACATTGAATCCGGCAATTTGATTCTCAAAAGAACCGACTGCCGTGTTCAATTGCTCTTCATCCAGCTCTTTGTTACGAAATCTCCTGAAAACGGCGCTTATGAATTCCAGCCGTCCCAGCTCTGAAATCCATACCTTATTATTCTGTTCAAGGATCAAATCCGTAACAATATCTGTCCCTTCTTCTTCATGGAAAAACTTTACCAGCGCTGAGGTATCAAAGAATAGATTCATATCCTGTCTTCTCTTTGCAGGATTATATCTTCAGATAGAGACCCTTTGCATTGTTTCAATGCTTCCCTCACCTTTATATAATCAGCAACGGTCGGTTTGCTTTTTTTGGCCTGATTCGTCCGCTTTAGCTCAGTTATCAGGTCATATACTTTCGCTAATGCCTGGGGCTTTAATTCATCCAGTTCTTTTATGGTCTGTTCTTTTAAATTAAGCATTAAAACACCTCCCTGGATCTTTTCTATATAGGCCGGATATAGTGAATCTATCTTTATCTATCACTTTGAGCCTCCAAATATAATCTTGTAATTTCAGATAAATCATCAACAACAACTTTACTAAGAAATTTTCTATCATCATAATATATCACAGAATTAGATATGTATCCAAAATAATTATTAAGATTCCATCTGCCTGCCTGTCAGCTCGACAGATTAAAGCTGTTAATGTAAACAGGAAATCCACGAATTCCCCAACCTCAATGTTTTTCTTTTCAAGATCAGTTGCCGCAGATTAAAGGACTTTATGGATATCAAGAGCGATGATGCGCCTTATAACTTGCCCCGTAAAATCATGTTTGCTTTTATTTAACTGGGGTCAACTACGTTCTTCAGTTCAATTACTACGTCAACTTATAAACTAATGTACGTCCCGCAAGCCCTCTAATCAAGACCTGCCGAACCCTCAGGCATCTGTTCCTCCCCCACCAATTTTTCATAAAAAGGCAATCCGACCCTATCAATATGATTTTTTAGTTCAGGATGTTTTATGGTGTGATAGTTTACCAAATCAACGGTATAGGGCAGGCTGCTGTCTTCAAAATCGCTTTTCATTTCGCGGATAAATGTATCTTTCACACCTTCGTTCATTATTGCCAGATCAACATCACTGCCTGGTTTGTAAGTACCTTTAGCCCGGCTCCCAAATATAAAAACTTTTTGCACATCAGGATGTTTTTTAAAAATATCCTGTAATGTTTTAATATCCCTATCTGTAAGTCCAAAAACATCTTTTTCTTTTTTATTCATGGAATAATTGGGCCTAACCATTTGCTTTTTCATCTAAACCTAAATTGAGCAGTTTTTTACTTGATCTGCGCCGATCTCTTGCGCATAAAGGCTTCACACCTGATCTTAATAAAAATGGCCTCGACATATCCACGGGTATGTCTGCGGTTTTTGCAAATCCTTATGCATCAATATCTCAACACATATCTTCGCAAAAAATCGCTCAAATTAGGTATTAAAGGCATTTTTCCAGTTTTATCAGCCGCCTAAAAAACTCCATAAAATTCCTGCTCCAATTGCAGAACCAATAACACCGGATATGTTGGGCGCCATAGCATGCATCAAAAGAAAATTTGTCGGGTCTTCTTTCTGACCAATCATCTGAACAACTCGGGCGGAATCCGGAACAGCAGATACGCCTGCAGCGCCTATAAGAGGGTTTATCTTTTTGCGCAGAAAAAGATTCATGAATTTTGCAAAGAGAAGACCGGATGCTGTTGCTATGCCAAATGCTGAGGCCCCAAGCACAAAAATACCGACCGATTGAGGAGTAAGAAAAACATCTGCCTGTGTGCTGGCGCCAACGGTTATGCCCAGTAATATTGTCACGGTATCAATAATTGAAGTTCGTGCTGCCTGGGCCAGACGTTCCGCAACCATGCATTCCTTTAAAAGATTGCCGAAAAAAAGCATCCCAAGAAGCGGCAAAGCAGCCGGCGCGATGAAGCAGCAGAGCAGAAAGCCGATTACCGGAAAAATAATCTTTTCCCTCTTTGAAACAACTCGAGGTTCCTCCATCCTTATAAGCCGCTCTTTGCGTGTTGTAAGCAGCCTCATGATAGGAGGTTGAATTACCGGCACTAAAGCCATATAAGAATATGCTGCTACTGCAATCGGCCCTATCAAATGCGGAGCAAGTTTTGCGGAAAGAAATATGGCTGTAGGGCCATCAGCCCCTCCGATAATGCCTATAGATGCCGCCTCCTTTGGAGCAAATCCAAGAGCGAGAGCGCCTAAAAAGGTAAAAAATATTCCCATCTGGGCAGCAGCCCCCAAAAGCATCAGCACAGGACGTGCAAGCATTGTTGAAAAATCGGTATGAGCGCCGATCCCTAAAAAGATAAGGCAGGGATAAGTACCGGATGTTACACCAAAATACAGATAATGCAAAACACTGTTGCTTTCGTAAAGACTAAGGCCAAGCCCTTTAAACACAGGAACATTTCCGATTAGAATACCAAAACCGATCGGCACAAGAAGAAGTGGCTCATAATGCTTTGCTATTCCAAGATATATAAATATTATTCCTACCGTAATCATAATGATATGGCGATAGTCGGCCATTGCAAAACCGGTATTAGAGATAAATTCCATTAACAGATTTTCCATTGATTAAATACCACTCCTGTTTTCTGATTAAATTAGCTCACCTTCGGTGCGGACATAAGTGCCTAAAGTATATTAAAGTGAGCTAAAGTGCCTAAAGTTAAGGTGTCGTTTCGCTCCATTAATTCATACCTGCCCGCCACCTGCCCGCAATGTCACTATTTCGCATGAGTTAGTTTTGCCGCCTTGTTCCTGTTGGCATAACGAACAAAATGAATAGGGCATATTCAATGCATGGCAGACGGGTCGTGAGCCGTACTCAATACTCTTCGTCTTTTTGTTGGCTCGCTCAGGCGAGGCGGGCGGGTAAAAATTAACAGAATTCAACAACTTTAGGCATTTTAGGCACTTTAGCTCACTTTAGGCATTTTTTACTCATCTATTCTATGGTACCGAATTCATTAGGCATAAAATGGTAATTCCTATACTATCGAGTTATTATTTTTCGGTCTTCTTCTCCAACATTACCTCAGCCCTGGCATCTTCCCATTCTTCTTTCAGCTCTGCCGCGGAATTTCTGACACCCTTGTAAACCCCGACGCCACACTTCATGATTCCCCTTCGTGCAGTTTTGCTGGTTATTAGAATCACCGCAGCGCCTCCAATTAACAATCCTTTCCACAAAGACGGATAGTACACCATTGTCTCACCTCCCTTCGATAATCGTTGACCGTTGCCCGTTCTCTATTCTCTATTCTCTGACTTCTGACCTCTGACCTCTGACCTCTTTACACGGGCAGCTCTATTACAAATTTGGCTCCTTGAGGCTGGTTGTCCTGCACCTGTATCGTACCGTTATGATCAGCAACAATCGTGCTGACAATTGTCAGGCCTAATCCCATGCCTGCCTTTTTTGTTGAAAAATAGGGTTCAAAAAGATGTGTCTTGTCTTCATCAGAAATGCCCGGGCCATTATCGGCGACCTCAATTCGAACAGTGTTTAAAACAGGATCACTGGTTAATGTGATCGAAATTTTGCCGGTTGTCTTAATCGAAGCAATGGCATTATCAACAAGATTAATCATCGCCTGCTTAATCTGCCTGCGATCAATATTTAAAGGCGGGATATCCTCTGTCATGCTGATCTCGAAATCTATATTTGGATGCCCTCCTTTGTAAAGTGCCACTGTATCTTCAATAATAGGCGGCAGGTCGCAAAGCTTGGGATTTGCCGCCGGAAATCTTGCAAACGCGGAAAACTCATTTACCAGGTTCCGAATCAAATCCACATGATCAATTATCATCTGAATACATTCCTCAAAAACCGGTTCGTTTATCTGTTTTGAATATCTTCTTTTTAGACGCTGAGCCGAAAGAGAGACCGGGGTTAAGGGGTTTTTGACTTCATGGGCAATCCTGCGCGCGACTTCACGCCATGCCGCAATGCGCTGGCCCTTTTCCAGTTCCGTAAGATCATCAAAGACCACTACTATGCCCATATGGTTTCCCGCGTCGTCTTTAAGCGCATTAACATGCATCATAAAACTACGCTGCCTTCCTTCTAATGTTAATCTAAACGGAAGGGTAACATCATCCTCCCGGGCCCGGGTTAGATTATCAATTATTTCTTCTGCGAGATTCAGATGTTGCCCTTTAAACAGATTTTTATAGTTTTTATTCAGCATATCCTCTGGTATGAGATTGAGCATCTTTTCAGCCGACTTGTTTATCGTTAATACAAGCCCGCTTGGGCCAAGAGTTATTACGCCGGCAGAAACATTCTTTAATACTATTTCCATATGCTGCCGTCTTTTTTCTATCTCAACATTTTGTTCGCGAAGCATACCTGCGGAAAGCTCTAATTGTTCTCTGCTGATCCGCAAATCTTTTGTCATCTTATTAAATGAATCAACAAGACTGCCGATTTCAGCATCAGCCACAGGACCAATGCTAAATCCCAAATCTCCTTCCGCAACCCTTCGTGTCCCCTCGGCAAGCTCCATGATCGGGATTGTAATAGATTTCGCGAGATAAAAACCAACCCATATCGCGGAAAAAACAACAAGCAGCGCCACGATTGAAAGGGTTATATAATAAGTTGTCTGGATCGGTTTCTTAAGAAGTATTATCTGTTGATATTCCTCAAAACCTCTTGATATGGATGCCATGTTTTCAGAAAGATCCAGAGGAATCAAAACCGACAATACAACAAAAGCTTTGGCATCTGTATGATTTGCGCCAAAAGGAATGGTTCCGATCGTTCTTATTAGCTCCCCTTCCGGTATTTTTTCAAAAACCGACCTTACCACTTTTGGCTCTATATCCTTTTGAAAATCATCAGCGGAAACAACACTAAAAGGTTTATCTTCCAGTTCCCTAACAAGGGCAAATGTGAGGCGGTTTGCATTCACGCTATAAATTTCAACAGCATCAATATTAAATGCCCTCTGAACAACCTGGACATAGTGGGAAAGAGCTTTTCTTTTTTTTGCAGATAGAAGTTTTTTGGTATTTATCTGGTAGGCAATTCTTTCCAGATAAAACCGGTTATTTTCTTCTGCATGATTATATAAGCGCCTTCCTACAAGCAATGAGTTCTCAAGAGCCTGCTCTACAGGGACATTAAACCAAAATTCAATGCTGGTTGTAATAAAGGTAATTGAAAAGAAAAAAAGTACAATCGTAGGCAAAAGAGTGAGCGCAATAAAGGCGGCCACAAGTCTCGTACAAAGCTTTGCCCCCATCACCTTGCGCTTTCTATCGTAAAGCAGCTTTACCAGATTTCTAAATACAAGAAATATCAACAGGATAAGCAACAGCAAATTGATGTTGATCAATATGAACATCAATATTGTGTTGGAAATTGGAATCTCTGCCCCGAAATGTATGACCCTGTGCTCAGCAAAGGTCAGGATGGCAATAATAAAGGCAACTATGACAATCAGGATGCCTTCACGTTTCCGCCTTTTGCGTTCTTCTTCCGGGATATGAGGTTTTGGACTTTTGAATATATTATTGCTCATGATAAGTGCGGAGAATTTTCGGCTTTCAGTAGATAAAATCTATTGTGTACCAGTCTGTTTCAACGTCCCATAAAGAAAACAGAATATAATGCAGATAAAAGGGAAGGGTTAGTTTACCGAGCTCTGCCTTGGCTCTTATTTGATACTGGCTGCCTTTCTGCAGATTACTAAGCGAAATAATTTTTAAGCTGTCAATTGCAGTCATCAGCTTTTGGGCCTCTTCAAAAGATTGTGTAACAGACAACTTATCCGTTTCCCGTGACAGTGTAACAACAAATTCCTTTTTCAGGCTATTGTATTTAATCGTATGGGTTATCTTTATATCGGCTATTTTATTGTCAAACCACATATTACGGGCCTGATACAGGGTGATATAAAAGGAAAAGGTTGCCGGCACCCCTTTTAAAACAGCTTTTTTTATCTTATCATTAAAAGCCCCTTCAACATTAAGAAAAACTAAAAGATCATCGCGTGTGTTGGTGATAATTATATCGGTCAGCCTTGCCTCATGTGCAAAGGCTGCATTTTGCATGACCAGTAATATGCAAAGAAATATGATACTAATTTTGCGGAAACTTAATGACAACATAATATATATAAGCGGCAACTTAAAAATTAGGGTAACAATTGAGGAAGAAGGCTTTTTATTAATAGCTGATAGATTTTTAAATGGCAAGTGATTTTAGGAAGCGGGGGTTTTGTGTATTATACTGGTTTCCCATGATTCTTTTTGGGCAAAGAATTTTTTCAAAAATGCCTGATTAAAAAAATGGCCTGATTTGCTCACCTTAACATGGCCTAAAACCGGCATGCCGAGGAGGGCAAAATCGCCCATGCAGTCAAGAAGTTTATGCCGCACGAATTCATTTTTATAGCGCAACCCATCTTTGTTGAGTATATTTTTCTCATCTATTACAACAACATTATCCAGCGAACAGCCACGGGCAAGCCCAAAACGTTTCAGGTTTTCATATTCATGCAAAAAACCAAAAGTTCTGGCCCTGCATATTTCGCGTTCAAATACATTATCAGAAAGCTCTATGGTATAAGATTGTTTTTTAATTAGAGGATGATCATAATCTATGTCGCAGGTTATTTTAAATGAAATTTCAGGATATACGCCAACAAATTTTCCGTTTTCTTTTAACTCAATCGGCTCTTTTACCACAAAAAAACAGCGCTGAGCCTCTTGCTCCTTTATGCCTGCTGCCATTATTGATGTGGTAAATACTTCGGCGCTGCCATCCATTATCGGCATTTCGTAGCTGTCAATTTCAACCAGGGCATTATCAATTGATAAGCCTACAAAAGTCGCCATAAGATGCTCTATGGTTGAAACAATAAACCCATCATATCCTATTACGGTTGCAAGGCTCGTATCCACGATCATATTAAAATGCGCAGATATGCTCGGGCTGTCTAAAAGGTCTATTCTTTTGAATTTGATGCCATGATTTATTGGCGCGGGTTTGATTGTCAGATTAACCTTTTTGCCTGAATGAATGCCTGTGCCTGAGCATTTGATTGATCCGGCGACAGTTCTTTGCTTGAAATGCATATAATTTGCCTTCTAATATTTTAGCCTTTCGAATCGCAATAGCGAGCGCATTCCCCGTGGCTTGTCGGAGCGAAGCGTAGATCCCGTCTCACGGGGCCGCGGCTTAGCGAGCGAATCTAAAAATGGCCAGCTTCCTTACGGTCGAAGATTCCTGCAGCAAGCTGCAGGAATCTTTAAAAAGACTCTGACAGGATAACAGGATAAAGTCAAATATCATTCTAACAAACCCTGATTCACCATCAAAAAAATAAAAACATTCTTGATCCTGAGAAATCAGGGTGATACATTAATTTTAGACAAAAAAACTATCATCAACGAGGTGTAATAACT
>CBDAFK010000117.1:0-7257 GCA_965195235.1 uncultured Desulfobacterales bacterium
AGTTATAAAGCAATAAAAAAGCTTGACATGGAAATTTTCAAATGATAATTAGATTTCTAAAATATAGTTTGGGCTTTCTAATAAGGTGTTTATGCAAAATAAAGATGATATCTTGAAAAAGCCTCTGACACCGGCTATGGAAGATTATCTGGAGGCTATTTTTAATCTGGGTAAGGAAAAAAGAGTTGTCAGGGTAAAGGATATTGCCAAAAGGCTTGGGGTAAAGATGCCCACGGTTACAAATATGCTCAAAACCCTAAGCAATAGAGAATTAATCGATTACGAAAAATATGAGTACCTGGAACTGACAAAAAAAGGGCTTGATGTTGGCAAAGAAATACATCGGAGGCATCAAGTCTTACGAGGCTTTTTGACAGATATCTTAAATATAGATTTTGAAAAAGCCGATAAAGAGGCCTGCAAAATGGAACATGCTATCAGCGCCTCAACGCTGGACAGGTTTATAGAGTTTATGGAATTTATTCAATTTTGCCCGAGGGTAGGGTTAGAATGGCTGAAATATTTTGATGAATACCGGATTCATGGTCAGGAACCTGATAAATGTTTAGCCAGGATGAAAGAATTTGCAAAGGGATTCAGGGTAAGGATAAAGACTATGAAAGAGGTGGGGGTAGAAAAATAATGGTACTGAGCAGGATTGATCCGGGGAAAGAGGTCACTCTTATAGATATACGTGGAGGAAGAGGGGTCAGGTCAAAGCTTTATAGCATGGGTCTTGTGCCGGGCGTAAATCTTAAAATCTTAAACCGGAGTGGTTCAGGACCTGTTATGATTGCGGTAAAGGATTCCAGGCTGGCCATTGGTCGCGGGATGGCGGAAAAAATCATCGTAGAATAAATTTTTTTCTTTTGAGAATTAGATAGTTCTAACCAAAATAGGTAATACTAACGTATGACGCGCGCCAATAAAAAAGATATCATAAATGTTATTGATAAAAGCGCTGAAGAGCTGCACCTGAAAATAGATATTCATCGCCATCTTATGACCGATATTCTGGAACAAAGGCTGGGCGACGGGAATATAAAAGAGTTCTTTTTGCCGTCATGTTATCATAAAGAAGTTAGTCTTAAAGAGGCTGTCAAGGAAACCATAGATGTACTGGAGCAAACCAGGAGGGCCTTTAAATCCAAGAGGTTGGAGACCTTACGTAAAAAACTTACACAGGTATTGATAGAATCAAATTAGTCAGGGATGTCATGCGGGCCCGCTCTCAGGCGGGAAAGTGAAGGCGTAACTCGATGAGGGAAAGACATTGGGTTGCGCCTTTTTATTTATCCGGAGGGAAGTAAAGAAAGAGGAAAGAAGGAGGGTTTTGCATGGAAACACCAGGGAGTAATATTATGAGTCACATGGATTTGAACCAGGATGGCAATCCTTTTATGCTGGTTAAACCGGTTAAGGCCGGATGTGCTGAAAACATTTCACGGCTCCGGGCATGGATGATTCACAGCCATTTTAAGTGTTCGGTTGTAGGCACATGTTTGAGTCTGGAAGAACAGAAGAAGATTTTAAAAAAAACGGGAAATTCCATCAAGAATCGGAGCGTTTATGAGATTCACGGGATATTTGTGCGCAGCCTCTCAGATAAAAACAGGCTTTCTACGCGTATAGATGCATACCTGCACAGGAAATTCAAACATGAGATATCGACATTTTTCGGCCTTGACAGGTCATTATTTTTAGATGCCTGGAAAACACACTTTCAAAAAGGTGAAATAGCCGGTCTTTTGTGGGTTGCCGCTACGCGGACTGATCTGGAGGAAAAGGATGTCAGCTCGATTTTTGGAGACATTCATATGCAAATGTATCTGAATGCCGGGCACAACATAAAATTACGGCAGCGTCTGTCCTCTCAACGAGAGGTGAACCTAAATCTGAATAAAAAGTTTAAAGAGTCAATCCAGACAAGGAGGACATTAAAAAAGGAAAATGAAAGCTTGGAAAGGGAACACGCGGAATTGCGCGGACAATATGCCTTTCTTGAAAAAGACAAACTTGCGATTGAAAAGGAGTCGGCAAACCTGCGGGAAAATACCAGGATGCTCGAGTTTAAGGATGAAAACAAGCAATTACATGATGAACTGGCGAACCTGACAGAAAAAATAGTAAATTACCAACGAGGAGAGGAGATCCTCCAGAGTAAAAACAATAAGTTACTGTCAAAATTTGAGAGACAGCACGAGATGAATGAACATTTGAAAGAGGAGATGGAAAGCATTGTTACCCAGATCTCCGCACTGAATCGTTGTGATGAGACTTGTCCCTCCTTTGATCTCTGCCGGAAACGGATCTTGATTGTAGGTGGTATAGACAGGATGGAATCCCTTTACCGTCAGTTGATTGAAGAGAATGGTGGCATATTTGAACACTATGACGGTCACATGAATGGAGGCAAAAGAGCGCTTGAGAACCGGATAAGGCGGGCTGATATTGTCCTGTGTCCGGTTAACATAAACAGCCACAACGCCTGTTCAGTAACAAAAAAATTAGGCAAAAAATACAGCAGGCCGGTTCATATGCTGGCCGGTTCCGGTCTGGGCATTATTTCACAAGCGCTTCTGGAATCTCAAAAAGGCGCGAGCATCCATTAGGGCGCAATGGTCAATGGTCAATGGTCAATGGTCAATGGTTAATTAATTCTTCCGTTAAATTCCCCCTTTGAAGGGGGATAAGGGGGATGTAACGCACAATTATAAAAGAAAAATGTCATAAGTAGAATTGCTGCCTGCATTTACAGTAAGGCCTCTTGAGGAAAACCATAGATCATGAAAATCAGCACGAAATTCATTTTGATATCACTAATAGTCAGCTTTGTTCCTATTGTAACAGTCATTTTGATGGTTAGAGAAACATCAGTTTTTCACCAGGAAGATTTCCAGGCGGCTCTAACCGTGGGCATTGCGACAGCCCTTTGTCTGGGATTTATTTGCCCTTTGCTATGCATGCGATGGCTTTTTTTAACTCAATTACGGCGAATCAGGAAATTATGTGCCGATGTTCACAGCGGGAATTATTCATTTATTGATATACCGGTTGCGCCTGATGAGAAAAATGCTGAAAATGAGATGGTGACGCTTATGCGGGATATGAACTGGATGGCCAATCAGATACATATACGAGAAGCGCGTCTGATGGACACAGCCGCCAAAATGGAAATAGCGAAGACGGCCGCCTTGCAAAGTGAAACGCACTATCGACAGCTTATAGAAAATATGGGCGATGTGGTATTTACCACGGATCTTAAAGGAAATTTTACCTTCATCAGTAATAACAGGAAATGCATTGCCGGTTATAAGCAGGAAAATCTTTTATGCAGGAATATAAAAGATCTCCTGCTGACAGAATCAGTTGTCGTTCTTGAGAAAAACTTTAAAAAACAGATTCTGGGTGAAACCGTTCATCCATATGAAATAAAATTTGTGTCCGCCGACGGGAGGTATGCTCCAATGGAGATCAATACTTCACTGCTTCATGACATGGAAGGGAATCTTGTCGGCATTGAGGGTACCATCCGGGACATGACCGAGCATAAAAGGCTTGAAAGTGAGTTGTTTCAGGCGCGTAAGATGGAGGCAATAGGCACCCTGGCAGGCGGCATTGCCCATGATTTTAACAATATTATTCAGGGGATTTCCGGTTTTACGGAGATTCTCCTCTTAGGAAAAAAGGAGAATGCCCCTGACTATAAAAAATTAACCCATATAAAGACGCAGGCCTTTCGTGCCGGTGAACTGACCGGGCAGCTCCTGGCCTTCAGCCGCAAGGCCGAGAGCAGGCTTCAGCCACTGGATCTGAATGACGAGATCGAGAAACTGAAAGAGGTCTTCGTAAGAACCGTGCCAAGGATGATAGATATCCGGTTCCATCTATCAGGCAAACTCAACCTGGTCAATGCTGATCCGAATCAGATAGAACAGATTGTTATAAATCTAATTATTAATGCCAGAGACGCCATGTCTGACGGCGGAGAACTGATCGTGCGGACGGAGAATGTAACCCTTGAAGAGAAATACTGCCAGACCCTTCCGGGAGCCGCGCCGGGCGAATATGTCCTTTTGGCTGTTTCCGACATAGGCATGGGTATGGACAGGGATGTAATGGAACATATTTTTGAGCCCTTTTACACAACCAAAGAGGTCAACAAGGGGACGGGACTTGGACTCGCTATGGTCTATGGAATAGTTAAAAACCATAATGGATATGTCAATTGTGAGAGCATGCCCGGCCAGGCGACTACATTCAAAATCTATCTGCCTGTAGTAAAAGGGGAGAAGATGATGCAAAACGCGGATGACATGATGGAGCAAGAGGTTATCGGTGGGGCTGAAACTATTCTTCTCGTGGATGATGAGGAAGCTATCTTAGAAGTTGGAAAAGGGTTTCTGGAACACTCCGGCTATACCATAATAACGGCTGAGAGTGGGCAAGCAGCCATTGAAATAGTGAGCAAAGTTCATGTCTCTTCACCTGATTTGATCATTCTTGATTTGAACATGCCTGGTATGGGTGGCTACAAATGTTTACAAGAGCTTCTGAAGATAGATTCCGGGATAAATGTCCTTATCGCAAGCGGATATTCATCTCAAGTCGACGAGAAGACATTGAGAGAGACAGGGGCCAGAGGATTTATTGCCAAACCTTATCAAAGGAAAGCACTGCTGAAAATGGTCAGGGGAATACTGGATGATGAATCAGATACGTTCTGATCTTCGCGCTGTTTCTGATTTTGCAAAATGGTGGGATCCTGAAAATTTCAACTGGAATTTCAGCGGTTGTCTTGCGAGATATTGCAGCAACTGTTTCGAAATATGGTGGGATCCGGAGCGATACAACTGGCAATCGTGCGCAGCCCTTGCCCATCATTGCCCGCAGTATTTTTCTTTGTGGTGGGAGCCTGATAAATATAACTGGAATTCGAGAGCAACAAGATTGTTGATTAAATATTGCGGCGCTTTTTTTCATATATGGTGGAAGCCGTCCGGTTTTCCGTGGGAAACACATACTCCGTATCTGATTATGGAATTTTCCAATTTATTTGAAACATGGTGGGATGAAAAAAAGTTTCCCTGGGGCAAAACATTTAATAATTTGCCGGTTGAACAGATGCTTATTGAGAAGTGCGGCGATTATTTTCCAATATGGTACAGTTCGCAGAATTTTCAGTTGACCGATAAACTGTGCAGTTCTCTTAAGGCAAATTGCATGAGGTATAAGGATATGTGGGCGCAGGATTATCTTATATACAGGCTGTCAAAATGAAAGAAACCCAACTCATAGAGCGGATTATTTCAAGGATGTTAAGAGATCCGAATGCCCTTCCCATCGGTCTTGAATTGTTGAACCATGACATCTGTTTTCTTGATCTGCCGGAAGATATTCCGGCATTTAAAAACGCAGACACCATTTATTTAAACAGATCCAGCCGGTTTATACAGACAAGAGACATGGAAGAGTCGGTTACATTTCTGCTGCTTCATGAAACAATGCATACCCTTTTTTTTCATGATCAGAGGCTAAAATCAAAAGACCCTGCCCTATGGGGCATGGCAACCGATTATATGGCCGACTCCCTTATTGCTTATCTTAACGACTTTTTAAAAAAAGACCTTGTTAAATACGATCCTGACAAGATGTTTTTAGGCGAGGAGCCTTTTCTTTATGATCCGCGATACCGGGATATGCTGGAAGAGGACATCTATGACGAAATAAACAAAACTTCTGAAGTTGTCTCGAGAATAACAAAAGACATGCTGTCTGATGCGGAAAGCAAAAATAAAAAAAGCAGTAATCAGACAGGCGGCATGCCCCGTGTTATTCAGTCCCGCATAAGGCTTCGCAATAATGTGTTAAAGCGAAACGATGTGGAAGTGAATTTAAATGCAGGAAGCCTTAACTCAAATAAAAAAGATAAGTTTGGCGAAGAAGATGAAGATGCTGATAAGGAAAAAGGGATACAAAAAGATGTTAACGGAAAATTAAAAGTTGTTCCTGATTTAATTGAGGAAAAGCAAAAATTTAAAAAAAACACGGCCCGTCATACCAGCCTTGCCCGTCATATGTTTGAGGAGATATTAAGAGGACACGGCACCACAGCTTCAAAACGATTTTTAGAGTCACTTACCGGTGTTAAAGCCGACTGGAAACGGATCCTGAAAGATTCATTAAACCGCGCTCTCGACAGATCAGCAGATCTGACATGGGGAAAACCGAGGCTTTCATGGCTTGTCAATAAAAACTATCTGCCCTATCTGCCTGATTATGCTGATGAGCCAAAGCCCGGAACTGTGATTGTAAGCATTGACGAATCCGCGTCGGTTGGTGACCATGATGTGTCCATGGCTATTGATATAATATGCCAGGCAAAAGACAGGTACAAAAAAATATATGTCATCAAGCATGATACTCATGTCAACTGGATCAAAGAATATGAATCAATCGGAAATGCGGAAAAAAAAGCGCTGCTTAAAAGAAGACACGGCGGGGGCACGTCCCATAAAGAAGTTTTTGAAAAGGTGATGCAATATATAAAAACAGGCAACGGAGAAGAAACATCGGTCTATATCGGCATTACAGATATGGATTCAGATATTGGAAATGTGCAAAAGCTTCTGGCTCCCTGGATGCCAAGAATCTACCTGACCCGCAACAAATCATTGCCAAAAGGGATTATCGGCAAAGTGATTAATTTTTATTAATGGCAAACAAATACAGGGAGAATGAATGGAAACAAGTCTTAATTTAAATAAAGCGGCAGATTTTGTGAACCGAAGCGTAATGCTTCAACTGGATGCAGGCAGAAACGGGCATTTAACCTCCATACCCTGGCTGGCCGGTTCTCCGGGCATCGGCAAGTCCGAGGTTATCCGCCAGATATGCCATGACCGGGGCTGGGGGTTAAGAGTAGTTTATATGGCTACTCTTATGCTTGAGCAGATTACAGGGCTTCCCGGCATCGGCAAGAATGAAGAAAAGAACTCGGAATATATCAGGTGGTCAAGGCCTGAAATATTTAACTTTGACAAACTCAATATTGCCCCAAAAGATAAGGATTCCCCTGTTGTGATGTTTTTAGACGATGCCCATCTGTGCAGCCGCCAGATCCAGGCTTACATGTTTCAGCTTTTAACATACCGGTCTGTTCACGACCACAAGCTTCCGGATAATGTGGCGCTCATTCTGGCCGGAAACAGGGGAAATGACAAGGCCGGTTTTCAAGAGATTCTTGCTCCGGTTGCA
>CBDAFK010000118.1:0-9700 GCA_965195235.1 uncultured Desulfobacterales bacterium
GAAAGATCGAGCTTGCCTTTGTCCATTAATGCAGCGCCTTTATAATGATACATCAATTTTATGAGACCTGCCCTTTTCGGGTCCATCACTGCAGAACTGGATAGCGCGGCGTGTCCGCTTTTTAAAAACTGTTCAACTTCCTGAGGATGGCACCGGGAACAGGTTTTTGATGAAACCATGGGTGAAATATAGGTATCGGTACCCTTAACACCTTCACACTGGCTTGCCATGGGTGAACTTTTCTCAACCACGTGACAATCATAACAGGAAACTCCTGCATGGCTCATGCTGCTGTTCTTCCAGGCCGCAACGGGACCGGGCATCTTTTTGGCATGACATTCGATACAGCTTAATGCCTCCTTTGTGAACCCTCTTTTTATAACAAGTTCCTTTTTGTTCGCCAGATTTGGATATTGCATGTCAGCGGAAGCGATGGCAACAATCCCGGCCAGCAACAAAGAGAAGCTCACTATCAGTATTTTTACAGGTGAATACTTCATGGTTTTCCCTCCTTACAGTAGTAAATGATTATTTCCCCTGTAGTAAATTAAAAAGCTGTTATATATCTTTTTTAAAATATTTATTTGCAGTCTCTATCATATTCTTATGGCCGACATGCGGATGACATTCAGCGCATGTCTTTTTAGTGGCTCCCCGCAAGTATGCACGATGAGCAATGAATCCACCCGGCTTCATTCCGGGAGGTGTTAAAACATGGTGGCAACGGCGGCAGGCACTGTCAAAGGTGAATTTCAACCGGTTTTTTTCAGTAGCACCAGCCCAGTCGTAAGTACCCGGATCGATATAAAAGTTGTGAATAATGTCACTGGTACCGGTAATGGCTTTGACCGTGAGATATTCGAAAAAATTACCGTGGGGCAGATGACAATCAACGCACTGAGCCGCAAACCCCTGTGGATTCTTACCGCCGTGTACCGCATCCTGCCATGCCGTGCGAAAGGGTGTCATGACATGGCAGGAAACGCAAAAAGTATCGGTATTAGTGGTTTCAATCATAAAACCGGATGCCAGCACCGTTATTACTGTCAAGACAATGCCTATACCTGCTCCGAACCACCAGCCCTTTTTTCCGCCCATATTCTTAAAATTGAATGCTGAGGCCATTTGTTCAGCTCCTTATTGTGCCATAAAGAGATCTTTGAAAAATGCTCGATTTTGTTCAAGTTCAAGGAAGGCGAAAATTTTAAACGTAGGAATACATTGAGTATTTCGAGGCTTAAAATTTGAGTCTGACGCTGGAATTGGGCAAAAGGGGGCGTTTTGCAAATGTCTCATCATATGTATGTTTGTTTAGACGTTCTAAACAATTAAATATGTTTTTGCCAACAACCCTACAAAAGGAGGATTTTCAAAATGCAGACTATGTATAAATTTTCTAAATGGAACTTGTTAATAGTTTTCATTGTATCTTTATTGATTGGAGGGGTTAGCACAGCAGCGGATGAAACCAAAATACTTTCTCACATATCCTTAAATGAAATTTTAGAGGATGTGATTAAGACCAACCCGGAAATTCTGGAAGCCCAGGAGCACTATCGCAGCGTCGTGGAAGAACGATCCATTGCCACCAGTGGATACCTACCCAAAATAGGAGTAGAGCTGACTGCCGGCCCGGAAGTAACGAAGGGCGTGGATACCAACGACGAACAGGAAAATTTGTTTGCTTCTACTGCGGCGTTGTATGCCCGTCAAAATATATTTAATGGGGGAAAAACGGCTGCATTTGTCAAGGAAACCGATGCCCGGATTCTTTCAGCCGCTTATGAAGTAATAACCGTTGTCAATAGAGTCTTTTTAGAAACTACCGAAGCCTATATCGATGTGTTGAAAACCCGCGAACTATTAGAATTTTCAAAGGAAAACGTAATAACCCAGGAAAAAATCCTGGCGCAGATCAAAGAAAAAACAACCGCAGGGTTTACCCGAGTCTCCGACTTAAGCAACTCAAAAGCCCGGTTGTCCCTGGCCAGAGGTAATTATATTTCCACACAGCAGGATTTGAAACAGGCGATTGTCAAGTTTCACCGCCAGCTTGGCCGCCTGGTACAATCAGAGCAGTTTGTTATGCCCAAGCCTGCTTTTAAACTCCCGGACACTGTTGAAAAAACCGTGGATATGGCTTTACGTTACCATCCTGCCCTTGAAGTGGCAAAATATAATATTCATGCACGCAAGTACTCCTATGAAAAATCAAAAGCAGAGTACTGGCCAACCCTGGATCTGGAATTGAGAAGCCAGTACAGTAATGATGTCAATGGAGATGATGGTGATACAAAGCAAAGCTCCGCCATGCTGAAACTGAATTATTTATTTAGTGACGGCGGTGCACGGGCGGGTGAGAAAGGCAAAAAATACAGGGCGATGCGAAAGGAATACCAACGCGCCTATACCGAACGCCGGAATGTCAACCAGGCTGTCAGGCTGGCCTGGAATATTTATCAGGCAGAGAAACTTAAAAAGGATTTCTTAAATGACTATGTGGACCTGAGTGCCGAAACATTATCCGCCTTTAAAGATGAGTATTATGTAGGACGGAGAACACTGCTTGATATTCTTAACATGGAGAACGAGTATACTGCGGCCAGGATCGCTAACACCGAATCAGAGTATATGAACCTGGTGGCCTATTATCGGATGTTCCAGGCAACCGGGGTATTAATTCACGAATTTGATACCAGCCTGTTAGAAGAGATGCATCTCCCGCCTGAAAAGCCGTATGACCTGAAAGAGTATGAGGACGACCTGGACCCAAACCGGGATGTCGATACCGTCGTAGATGTCAGCGACCAGTGTGACAATTCGATCAAAGGCAGTACCGTTCTTCCTAGTGGGTGTGTTGGAGTGAGGCTTGTCCCAATAGGGTACCAGGAACCTGAAGCCATCAGTCCGTATATTTTACCTATTGACAAAACTAAAAATGAACAATCCTTCCATTTGGATATCATTAATTTCCATTTTGACTCTGCCGAATTGACCGACAACGCACTAAAAATACTCGCACCTATTGCCGAACAACTGAATGACGCATCCGAATTTAATATTGAAGTGATCGGGCATACTGACAGTACTGGAACCACCCAGTACAACCAGAAACTTTCTGATGAAAGGGCACAGAGCGTCTGTGAAGAGTTGAAAAAATTAGGGGTTAGCGAGGACAGGATTGTGACAAGTGGAAGAAGTGAGCTTGAACCTATTGAACCCAATGAAACAATAGAAGGGAGACGGAAAAACCGCCGGACCGAATTCAAGTTGACCAAATAACTTTTGAGCGAGGAGCCTAACTTCTGATTGATGTCCGGTATTAAGTACATTGTGATATTACTGAGCTTTCTGGCTCTGGTGGTTTTTGCCGAGACCACTACCCGGTTTTTCGTACCTGAAAAGCTGGCAGATAATTTCGGTAAAAAATACGGCGGGCAGGCCGTCAGACGTTTAAACAGCCTGTTGTTGCAGATGGAAGAGCTGATTGAATTACCGGAAGATCAAATTGTTATTACCGTAAACCGGTTTTTTAACCAGCTTGAATATCGTCCTGATATCAAAACATGGAACAAGAAGGACTATTGGGCCAGCCGTCTGGAGTTTCTCGGTAAGGGCCAGGGTGATTGTGAAGATTATGCCGTGGCCAAATTCCTGACCATGGTACAACTGGGTGTTCCAGGGGAAAAATTATTTTTAACATATGTCAAGGCGGTCGGTTACCCGGATGCAGCTCACCTTGTAGTGACCTACTACAAGGAGCCGGGTACCGTGCCTCTTGTCCTTGACAACTATATCAAAAAAATTCTGCCCGCCACCCAGCGGACAGATCTTGTCCCGGTATACAGTTTTACTGCCAAAGATCTTTATATTCAGAAGCAATATGGCCTTGGCAAGCGTATTAACCGGAAATTGTTAAAAACCCAGCTTAGTTTAAAAACGATTGATTTGGAAATTCAGGAGAGGGGAAATTGAGTCTTTTTAAGCAAATACAGATATTAGTAACCTCGGTGCTGCTGATCACGCTGTTCATCGTATTGAGGATCAATTTCAATACAGCACGGGAATTTACTGCAAATCAATCCTATCTCAATGCGAAAAATCTTGCCAATGTACTTGCCCTGTCATTTAGTTCAAGACCATCGGATGATATTTTTATGAGAACCAGTATCAATGCAATGTTTGACGGCGGATATTACGAATCCATAACACTAGTCCGCCATGACGGCAATGTGATTTACAAGAAGAGTGAAGACTTGGCTATTTATGGGGTGCCTGCTTTTTTCTTAAATCACATAGACCTGTTCATACCTGTGGCAGAAGCCCGGGTAATGGACGGGTGGTCTGTTTTTGGCACGCTTCAGATTAAAGGCCACCCCGGGCAGTCATATAAAAAACTATGGGAGACATTGAAGCAGCTTTGTCTGCAATTTCTTTTGCTTGGCAGTATGGTTATTTTAATAAATTATTTCGGTTTGCGCCACCTTTTAAGAACGCTGGAAAAGATTAAGCGCCAGGCTCAGAAAATCAGCGATAACGAATTTATTATCAACCCGGATATCCCGAAAACGCCTGAGTTGAAAAAAGTTGTACTCGCCATGAATATTATGGTCCAAAAAGTGGAATCGATCTTTAATCGCCATCTTGAAGATTTGACTCGTTACCAGGAATTACGTTATAAAGATCATATTACCGGGCTTTATAATCGTTCATTTTTTGTAAAGGAGCTTGCCCATTTTATAGAAAACCGCGGGAAAAAATCCCAGGGTCAGGTTATCCTCCTGGGGTTGACCGGAATGGAAGAAATTGAACTGTCCGGGAATCGGCCCCTTACGCATAAAATTTTCAAGCATATGGCAAAAACACTAAAAAAAGAAACAGAGTCTGTAGAGAATGCTCTGGTGGCCAGGTTGCCCCGGCGGGAATTTGCCGCAATTCTGCCGGGCAGTACACCGGAAAAAGGCCTGGCAATTGCCAAAGCAGCCATCAGTAATTTTCTGCCGGGATTAAGTCATGAAAAGGATCTCCCCGACTCCATAGCGGTTCATGGCGGTCTTGCATCTTACAATTATGAGGATGATTTGGGCACGGTTCTTTCCAAAGTGGACTATGCCCTGTCAAAGGCCCGGACCGAATCGCACGGGACGGTTAGAAGATTCAGGGAGGAGCAGTCCCAGACTGCGATCGGCAAAGCTGCGTGGAAAACGTTAATTGAAGAGGCCTTTTCTGAAAACCGTTTTTTTCTGACAGCTCAGCCTGTAATGTCTGGTGCGGATGAATTCCATCGTGAAGTCTTTGTCAACATGGTTGACCGGAAAGACGTTCAGTATCATGCCGGATTGTTTATACCCATGGTAGTGGCGCTTGGGCTGGCAAGCCGACTTGACCAATATCTTCTGGAGCAGTCGGACCGGTATCTTTCGAACAATCCTGAACATACCCTGGCAGTCAATATCACTACTGAATTCTGCCGGGATCGTTTGGCCGGCCTCTGGCTCAGGAAATTTTTAACAGAACGGAAATCCCTGCAGAACCGCCTTGTTTTTGAGATTCATGAAACCACACTGATCCGGTACCCTGAAATCTGCATTGATTTTGTCGGGTTAATTACAGGGATGGGTTTCAAATTCGGCTTAGACCAGTACACCATGCATGATGCATCGCTCAATCTTCTCAAGAAGATCAAACCCAGTTATATTAAAATTGAGCGGGACTATCTGGAAGTATTTGATGATCCTGAAAAAGTTGATATGGTCCTGAATGCGCTTTTCACGATCAGCGCCAGCCTGGGCTTCAAATTGATTGCAACAAAAATTGAAAACGAAGCACAGCGGCGGCTGCTCGCTGATAAAAATATAACCTGTTTTCAGGGGCATGGCATTGCAGGGGTTGTTCCTTTGAGAGACAAAAATGAGTGATACGCTTTCTATTGATCCCCTGATGCAGTGTCTGGTGATACTCACAAAGCTGAACCATAAACCAACTTCTGCGGAAGTTCTGGCCTCGGGTCTTCCCTTTGATCCGAAGAGTAAGAAGCAAAAACTCTTCAGTATTGATAATCCAAAGGCAAATTTTTCACGGGCTGCAGAAAAAGCCGGATTTATTTCACAATTACAGAGGCGCAAATTAAAGGATATCCCCTCCCTTGTGCTGCCGGTGATCCTTACCCTGAAAGATGACAATGCTTGTGTTCTTCTGGAAATCAACCACGAGGACACAACCGCACAGGTAATCATCCCTTCTCTGGATGAGGCCCCTTTGCAGGTGACCTTTGAAAAACTGGAAGAGGAATATCTGGGCCATGTATTTTTTCTGAAAAGAAAATATGAAGAATTCGGCCAGGACCAGTTAATCGGAAAGTTTATAAAACGGAAAAACTGGTTTTTCGGCACCCTCATGAAATTCAAGGGGATATACGGGCGTGTCCTGCTGGCAACATTCCTTGTGAATCTCTTTGTGATTGCAGGCCCTATTTTTATTTTGAACGTCTATGACCGCATTATTCCTCACAATGCCATTGACACCCTCTGGGTGCTGGCCGCCAGTGTCGGTCTCATTTATATTTTTGATTTGATCCTCAAGCATATCAGGACCTATTTTTTGGAAAATGCCGCCAGACGAAGTGATGTCATTTTGTCTTCCATGCTCTTTGAGCAGGCCATGAACCTGAAACTTGAAAACAAACCCCGCTCTGTGGGAGCGTTCACGAGTATCATAAAGGACCTTGACGGGATCCGCTCATTTTTCGCATCCGGTGCGATTACGGCGTCTATTGACCTTCCCTTTGCATCAATTTTTCTTCTGGTAATTTATTCCATCAATAATACCATTGTGTTGGTCCCGCTGGCGGCAATCTTTCTTATCCTGATTCTCAGTATTCCCATGAGATATTCCATCCAGAAAATCATCGACAGCACCCATGAGGCAATCTATCATCGGAACAGCATCCTGGTGGAAGCCCTGGCCAACCTGGAGACAATCAAGGCGTTCAATGCCGGCAGTTCCATGCAGTGGCACTGGGAAGAGAGCTGCGGATTCATCGCAGGCAAAAGCCAGCACTCCAGGGTTCGATCCGGTTCACTTGCCACACTGACCGGCTTTCTCACACAGTGCTGCAGTGTGACCATTGTTATTGTGGGCGTTTACCTGATCAAGGAAAGAGAGTTGACCCTGGGCGGGCTTATCGCGGTCAACATTCTTGCTTCACGCAGTATTGCGCCCTTTGCCCAGGCGATTTCACTGCTGTTGAATTTCGGACAGATGAAAGCCGGGCTCAAATCCCTGAACGAGTTTATGGAAAAGGAAACAGAGCATCCTGAAAAAAAGAAGTTTATCCATCGGCCGACTCTTCGGGGGGAAATCGAGTTCAAGGATGTGGGTTTCAATTACCCGGAAGAAGAGACCAAAGCCATATCAAATATCAGTTTTCACATCACCCTCGGCGAAAGGGTCGGGATCATCGGTGCGGTGGGCTCGGGGAAATCCACCATCGGCAAGCTCCTGCTCGGTCTGTTTGATCCCTGTGAAGGAGCCATCTTTATTGACGGGCTTGATATAAAGCAAATTGATCCGGTTGATTTACGTCATAATATCAGCTATGTGCCCCAGGATGTCATTCTTTTTTCCGGAACAGTACGGGACAACATCACACTCAAGTCCCCCCATGCCGGTGACAATGAGATCATTAACGCAGCAAAAATCGGTAAAGTTGACACTTTCACCAACCGTCACCCCATGGGGATGGACCTCCAGGTAGGAGAAAGAGGATTCAGCCTGTCCGGTGGACAGCGGCAATCGGTTGCTGTGGCCATGGCCTTTATTGAGGAAAGCCCTGTCATTTTGCTTGACGAGCCAACCAATTCCATGGATTTCAATACGGAAACTCGGGTGATTTCGAACCTGGGCAGGGTTACCAAAGGCAAAACAACCTTCATAATGACGCATAAACCGTCCATTCTGGATATCGTT
This sequence comes from uncultured Desulfobacterales bacterium, assembly GCA_965195235.1. GTDB lineage: Bacteria > Desulfobacterota > Desulfobacteria > Desulfobacterales > ETH-SRB1 > Desulfaltia. Next base: position 7,969 of record CBDAFK010000118.1, read on the forward strand.
GACCGTATTATCGTCATGGATAAGGGGAAAATTGCAATGGATGGCCCAAAGAAAGAAATTTTTGCGAAACTTGGAGGGAAAACCAAGTGAGCTTTGATAAGGATTCCGTCAAAAAGGTTGCGTCCAGTCGATCTCTGGCTCGTACCTATAAAAAATACAATCAGACCGACATCCGGTTTATGAAGAGCCTCAGTGCCGCAGTCCTGTCGGATAGCCCCGCCAGGACGAACATCCTGCTGTATGCCGTAGCCCTTGTAATCGTTTCTCTGATCATATGGGCAAATTATGCCGAACTCGACGAGAGAACCCAGGGAAGCGGACGCATGATCCCTTCCCAGCAGATCCAGGTGGTGCAGAATCTGGAAGGCGGGATTATCAAAGAAATAAAAGTTGTGGAGGGAGAGTCCGTAAAAAAGGGACAGACCCTGGTCATTATTGACAATACCGGCGCCGGAAGTTCCTTTGCAGAGAGTAAATCTGTGATCAATGAGCTTCTGGCACAAACCGTCCGTCTCCAGGCCGAAGCCGGGATCAAAAGTTTTGAGGCAGGCTCGACAGGGGTTGCCGATCTTGACGAACTGCTTGTAAAGGAAAAAAGACTTTACGACACCAACATGATTCGGAAAAAAAGCGAAATCGGGGTCTTTGAACAGCGGTTGGAACAGCGGAGAATAGAACTGGCAGCCACCCGCCTGGAAATAAAATCCCTGAAATCCAGCAGGGAAATGATGGCCCGGGAAATTGAACTCACAGAGCCCATGTTTAAGAAAAGACTGGTCTCCGAGCTGGAATTTATCCAGCTCAAACAAAAGGTCCTGGATAAGAAGCATGAACATGAAAGCGCGATAAAAAATGCGGAATCTCTGGTATCAAAAATCAAGGAGGCTAAAAACCAAATCCTGGAAATAGAGAACAGACATCGGGGTGAAGCACAGGAAGAATTAAATAAAGCCCTGGTGGAAATTGAGCGCAGGAGAGAAAATCTGGTCGCCATTGAAGACCGTGTCACACGGACCAATGTCCGCTCCCCGGTTGACGGCACGGTCAAGCAGTTGCTGATTAATACCGTTGGCGGTGTTGTCAAGCCGGGAATGGATATTATAGAGATTGTTCCCAAGGAGGAAAGATTATTGGTGGAGGCAAAAATCACGCCTTCTGACATTGCCTTTCTCTATCCGGGGCTCAAAGCCATCGTAAAGTTGACTGCCTATGATTATTCCATTTACGGCGGGCTTGACGGCGAAGTGATCCATATCAGTGCGGATACCATTACCGATGAGCGCCAGGAGGAATTTTATCTTGTCCGTATTATGACGGAGAAAAACTATCTGGGCACGGAAACAGATAAGAAAAATATCATTGCGGGCATGACCGCCCAGGTGGATATTATTACCGGCAAAAAAACAATTATGCAGTATTTGATGAAACCGATTCTTCGAGCAAAAAACAATGCATTAAGGGAAAGATAACAAATGCTTATTATTTACAGCGGAGACGAAAGACTTGTTAAACTCTGTATCGATCTGTTCGGAAAACAGTATGAGACAAGGCGCTTGTCCAACATTCAGAGGTTGATCAATCAAGAGATAACCAGCAAAGATATGTTGATTATCGACCTTGAGTGGTGCCGGGAAAAAGATCTGCCCCAAGTGGTCTGCCCGACCCTGATCCTTGTCACCGTACCGCTAATTGAACAGGCCATGCGGCTTTTGCGGCGTGGCGTAAGAGCCTA
>CBDAFK010000119.1:0-2800 GCA_965195235.1 uncultured Desulfobacterales bacterium
TCAAGCTTTATCGAATTAGGCCCGTCGCAAAGCGCCCTGTCCGGGTCTTTATGAACCTCCATAAATATTCCATCTGCGCCTGCGGCAACCGCGGCTCTTGCAAGGATAGGCGCAAATTCCCGCTGCCCTCCGGAGCTTGCACCAGCCCCTCCTGGAAGCTGAATGCTGTGAGTGGCATCAAATATTACTGGCCAGCCTGTATCCTGCATTATCTTTATGCCGCGGAAATCTACAATTAGATTGTTATATCCGAACATTGTGCCCCGTTCCGTGATCATAATCCGTTTGTTTCCTGTAGAGGCTATCTTTTTAACAATATTGATAACATCCCAGGGAGCAAGAAATTGTCCTTTCTTAATATTTATCAGCTTTCCGGTCCTGGCAACCTCTAAAATAAAATCGGTCTGCCTGCACAAAAAAGCAGGAATCTGTATTATATCCAGTACCTGTGCAACTCTTTCGACTTCAGTTATTCTGTGAACATCTGAAAGTATCTTTATGCCCAGCTCTGACTTGATTTGCTCGAGAATTTTAAGTCCATCATCCAGCCCCGGGCCTCTGAAAGAATCTATTGATGTGCGGTTGGCCTTATCATAGGATGCCTTGAATATAAATGGAATACCCAATTCTTGCGTAAGCTCTTTGAGAAATGAAGCTATTTCAAAGCTGGTTTCATAATCCTCTATCACACATGGACCTGAAATAAGCACAAGAGGCGCTCCCTGCCCGATTGATATATTACCTGTTTTGACAATATTATTCATAATATTAAAAAAATACCTTACACATGGTTAAAAGTCAAGAAACGAAAACTTTGCCTTGATTACAGTCATTTTAGCTGTTATGTTTTGTTATTCTACTAAAATTAAAGAAAGGATGCAACCTATTGAAAAGTAAAATAAAATATACAAAATATTATCTTATCGCTCTAATCTGTTTTATATTGATTGTTCCGATAGTGTGGTTTTTATCAACCCGATTTGAAGGCGAAAAACCGTCTGTCACACTGGAACTCCCTTCTTTGTCAATAAAAGCATCACAAGAGCTTTCCATCCTGGTGTCTGATACTAAAAGCGGCATGCGAATGATATGGATCGGTCTTTATAAAGATGGCAAAGAGGTTGTGCTGCTTGATAAGGACTTTCAGACACCAGAGTATAAGGGCAGGAAAATTCATAAAGAGACCTTTAAAATCAAGATAGAACCAGGAAAAATAGGGGTTAGCGATGGCAAGGCAATTCTGCGCATTGTTGCGCGGGACCTTTCCTGGCGCGGATGGTGGCACGGCAATAAAACATATATTGAAAAAAATGTAACGATCGACACTCTGGCCCCTGAGATAGATATTCTGAGCAGAGCCCACAATATAAACCAGGGCGGGGCAGCCCTTGCCATATACAGGCTGTCCGAGCCGTGTCCAAAGAGCGGAATATGTGTTGGAAAAAATTTCTTTCCGGGCCATTCAGGCTATTTTAAAGATCCTGATATCTTTATGGCCTTTTTTGCACTTAGTTACGATCAGGGGCCAAAAACCGAAATTTTTGTTAAAGCAATCGACCGGGCGGGCAACATTAAAAGAGCCGGCATTTATCATTATATAAAAAAGAAAACCTTCAAAAAAGATATACTTAATATTTCAGACCAATTTCTAAACTGCAAAATGCCTGAATTTGATGTTGACGTGCCTGGCGATTCCAAAACAGCCATACTGGACAAGTTCCTTAAGGTAAACCGTGATCTTCGCAAAACCAATTACAGAACGGTAACGGAACTCGGGGGGAAAACAGATGCCTCTTTATACTGGAACGGAGCATTTATACGGCTCCCGAGATCAGCGAATAGAGCCGGCTTTGCTGATCAGCGAGAATACAAATATAAGGGCCGTTTAATCGACCGCCAGGTTCACCTGGGCGTAGACCTGGCCTCTGTTGCCCACTCGCCGATTCCCGCGGCAAACAACGGAAAGGTTGCATTTGTGGACTCTCTGGGTATTTATGGAAAAACAGTGCTGATTGACCATGGTTTTGGATTGTATAGCATGTATTCCCATTTAAGCGGTTTTGATGTACAGAAAGGACAGATGGTGGCAAAGGGGGAAATCATTGGCCGCACCGGAATAACGGGTCTTGCTGCTGGCGACCATCTCCATTTCGGCATTCTAATACATAATACATTCACCAATCCGGTTGAATGGTGGGATGCAACCTGGATAAAAAATAATATTACAGGCAAGATCAATGAGGTAAAATCGAGGTAACTATTCAGGCGGATAGGCTAAAGGCTGAAGACTGTTAGGTAAAAGCGCATTTTGAAGCCATGTTTGGTGCAAGAATCAAAACTACGTGAGTAGTTACAAATCGAGACAGTTCAGCCATTAGGGCACAAAGGATGGAGATGGCGGATCAATTCCTAAATTATGAATTATGAATTTTAAAAGAATTATCTTATAATTTTAGTGCCTTAGTGTCTTTGTGGCCAAACTATTTTTATTATTTTAATTCATCGAATCTGCAGCTAAGTGTAAGAACATCGCCATCAAAAACAGTTGTAGTTTTGTAAGGCAGGCCATTAAACAGTCTGATCATTGCCTGGTTTTGCGGCGAAGTATAGGCTATCAAGCCTGCAATTCCGTTTTCACGCGCAGCCTCGGAAAGTTTTCGCATCAGAATTTTGCCCATACCTTTTTCCTGATATTTCCTGCTTACGGAAAAGGCGACCTCTGCCACGTTTTTTACCTCGTCAAGCAAACATTCTCCGATTGCAATAACCCTTCTAAAACCGGATTCACCGATAATTGCGA
>CBDAFK010000120.1:0-3226 GCA_965195235.1 uncultured Desulfobacterales bacterium
TTATCAATCTCTTCATCAGAAACAGTCAGCTTTTCCTCCTCAATCAACTTCTTTAATATTAAATGACGCTTAACCTGTTTTATTGCTGTATCCCGATATTTTTCTGAAAGCTTTTCTTTTGAAAGACCCAGGTCTTCCATCGAGGTGTTGTTTTGAGCAAAAGACCTTTCAACGTCTGCAATGATGCCATTTAGCTCATATTCAACCATTATATCCGGCGCCTCAAAGTCATTTTTTGCTATTAATGCTGTAAACATTTGTTCGTTAAGCTCTTGCTCGGTTTTTTTCTCATAACCCTGCCGCAGGTTATCAGAAATTGCATTTTTCAACTGATCTAATGTTTCATATTTACCGAAATCCTTAGCAAAATCATCATCGATTTTTGGGAGTACCTCTTCTCTGATTCCATTGAGTTTAACATGAAAGGTTATATTAAGGTTAGCCAGTTTCTTGTTAAAATAGTCTTCAGGAAAATCTATATTTATTTCCTTGCTTTCACCTGGATTCATGCCGATCAGTTGTTCATCGAACTTCTCGAAAATTTGACCATTGCCAACCTTTAATGTAAAGTTTTCCGTTTTTTCAGTTTCGGCAAACGGTTTTCCGTTTTTAAAACCTTCATAATCTATGAGAGCAAAATCCCCTTTTTGAACCGGCCGAGCCTCTTCGACAGTCTTTTGCTGTGCCAGGCTCTTTTGCAGCATCTTAAGTTGCGCAGATATTTCTTCATCACTTACCATGTGCAGATTTTTTTTGAGTTTTAACCCTTTAAAGTCGAGTTCATCAATTTCGGGTTCTACTTCGACTATTACATCATATTTATAAGGCTTTTTTGCATCAAGTCCGGGAGAATCAATTTTCGGGGTTCCAATAATCTTAAGATCTTTTTCCCTGATTGCGTCAATTAATGAGCCCTGAAGCAATCTGGATGATACCTCGGAATGCACATCTTTTTTAAATAATCTCTCCAGAACCGAGCGGGGCGCCTTGCCGGGACGATAACCTTTTATCTTTGCGGTTTTTTTGAGGTTTTTATACGCCTGGTCTAATTCCTGGACAACCACATCGTTTGAGATTTCAATATGAAGTTTCTTTTTTACACTGTTAAGATTCTCTACTGTAACTTGCATAACCTTCCTTTCTCGTTAGTGATGAATTCATAAAAAGTCGAATTCATCAGGTGTTAAGTGGGGAGATATCAAAAACATTATAACTATATTTAATTTCCAGGCAATTATATTTAATTTTTAACTGGTGCGAGAGGGGAGACTTGAACTCCCACTCTGTTTCCAGAACTGGATCCTAAGTCCAGCGCGTCTACCAATTCCGCCACTCTCGCTAAGGGATCGGTTCCATGTTCAGGGTTCAAGGTTCAAAGGTTATAGACCACTGACATCCTTAATTTTAGTCATCCCGCCTGGGGCCTGACTCAGATTGGTTTCTTTCACCCATTGGGTGAAACATAATATGCGTTCCTATTGCCCCGTTATCCTTTTCTTAACAGTGAGTTAGGGCTCTTCAACCGTGAACTGTGAACGTTGAACCGTTTAACCCAGGTTATAGATTAAAGCTGGTTGCAAAATCCTTGATTTAATAATATATATAAAATTAAAAATTTATTATCAAACAATATATGTGTCAAGGCAAAATTGATGTGCTTATCTTCTTATGTTTAATATAGCTACACAAAATCGGATGAAACGCTCCTTTGCATTCATAATCTGTTTGTTAATGTTTGTGTGCTTTATGACGACCAATGGACATGCAGAGCTTAATTTATTTGACAGCAAGAAGATCGTTGTTTTAGACCCAGGGCATGGGGGGCATGATAAAGGCGCTCAGGGAGCGGATGGAACATATGAAAAGACAATAGCCTTAAACCTTTCCCAGATGATTGCAACCGAACTCGAGAATAAATACAGGCCGGTTTTAACAAGGACTGGTGATTACAGGCTTGATATACCGGACAGAACTGCCGTTGCAAACCATCTTGAAGCAGACCTGTTTGTCAGCATACATATTGGTGGAAGTTTTCTTCATAAAGCAAGCGGAATAACCGTATATTATTTTAAAGAAATGTTGAGTCCTGATATAACTTTTAAAAGCGCAACATCAAAGATTTATAATTCAGACAACGACCGGGCAACCTGGAATAATATTCAAAAAAGGCATATAAAGAGAAGCAGGGCTTTGGCTAAATCAATGCAAACTCAGATTAATGACAGGATAAAATATATGGAAACCAGGATAGAAGGCGCGCCGCTTGTAGTTCTGTCAGGCGCGGATATGCCTGCTATACTTATTGAGATCGGATACATAACCAACCCTGGCGAAGAGAAAAAGCTGTGTGACACACGAATCCTGTCCGAATTTGCGAAGGCAATAACCAAGGCAATAGAGAATTTTTTGTCAGAAAAAAATTGATAATTATAAGTTGCGCGAATAAATAAAACATGATAAAAAAGTCAACTATTATCGGGGCGTGGCGCAGCCTGGCAGCGCGCCTGCTTTGGGAGCAGGAAGTCGGAGGTTCAAATCCTCTCGCCCCGACCAATAAAATCAGTTAGTTAGGTTTTTCTTTCATGAGTTTTGCTTCTAATTTATCCTCCTTTAGAGTGATAAGAACATAACCGCCAAGGCCGAACATCCCAGGATTCAATACCTTTGTCCTGCCGATAAAATCCTCTGATCTTGCTTCATGAATATGGCCAGTGAGACATATATCCGGCTGAACATGCCGAATAAATTCCATTACCGCCCTGTTACCAACGTTTTCCCCTGAAGGAAGTCTGGCTGCCTTTGTTCCAAAGGGGGGATCGTGGGCCACCAGGATCAGTTTCGGCAAATGTTTTACCTTCTCGTAAGCCTCTTCCAGCCACTTAACAAGAGTGGCATTGGATACTTCTGACGGTGTCGTAAAAGGGGTTGGAGTGGAGCAACCCACACCAAATATTCCGAGGCCTTCAGCAAGCTGTTTCCCTTTAAGGTGAATATTCCAACCCTTCTTTTCTAAATAGTCTGTTACTTCGGGCCGATCCATATTGCCCAGCAGCGCATAGATATTAGGATTCATCTTTTCCACAGGATCAAGAATCTCAGCCGCTTTGCAGGCATCGCCTCTATTTGTTATGTCACCGCTGATAATAATTCCATTTGCAATATCAAAATTGGGGATTTTATCGGGAGGAAAGAGATTTTCGTGAATATCTCCAAATCCTATCCAAAA
>CBDAFK010000121.1:0-6143 GCA_965195235.1 uncultured Desulfobacterales bacterium
TGGAATTGTTTAATACATCTAAAGAGTTTTTAATAGAGTCAAATCTGTTATCGGATCTTGGATCGTCTTTGCAAAAAGCCAATGATATATTTAAGATCCTTATTAACAAACAAGGTTTAAAAAGTTACCCTAAACAAAAAAAACAAAAGGGGAACAAGCCCCCGGAAAAAGAATACTAAAGATTGAATTTATATTCGAAGTCTTTAAAAATGGGGACGCGGTTTAGGAGGACTTCGAGGACTTCGGGGACATCCTTTACATTTACAGATTTGAAATTATGATTCTTGTGCACGTTAAGGCAAAAAGTCTGTTGTGCTATTGGGCGGTAAGAGACCTTGGTATTGGTACTGTAAATATGGGAATGTAAAGGGCATCCCCAAACACACGACGATTGCCGGGTGATGGTTGTGAAGTGTAGGAGAGCGCCTTCGCCGGTCTTTGTAAAGGACGGCGAGACGGAGCGATTTTACATTCGTACCGGGCCGTCAACAACAGAGCTCAGCGCGAGCCAGACGCAAGAGTATGTCAAGCGGAAGTTTAAGGGCTAACATTTAAGGATTGTGTTGACCTGATAATGTCGATCTCAATCCATTGTTCAAGAAGCTCGGATTGACGATACTATATATAAAGGGTATTGCTTCGAAAAATATCGACATTCAGACTGTAGCCAATCAACTATTAAAAAGTGATATAAATATAGCTGAGGCTATGCAATAAAGCGCCTTTCAGCGAACAAGGGCATTGAAAGTTTAAGAGTTATATCACTATAAAAAGAGAGGTCTATTATGTTCAAACTCACGGATTATATTCCCAAAGCGGAGCTGGAAACATTCTGCCGAAGAAATCATATAACCAAAATGTCTCTTTTCGGTTCTGCCCTGCGTGATGAATTAAAGCCGGGCAGTGATATTGACATTCTTGTGGAATTTGACAAAAACCATATCCCCGGTTTGCTGGACCTTGCCGGAATGGAAATCGAGCTGGCGGAGATGTCCGGCAGAAAAGTCGATCTGCGCACACCTGCTGAACTCAGCCGGTATTTCAGAGATAATGTCCTGGAAAAAGCGAGGGTGGAATATGCAATCTAAAGATATAATCCGCGTGCGGCATATTATTGATGAAGCGGGTGAAGCCTGTAAATATGCGGAAGGCATTTCACTTGATGAATTTGTTGAAGACGGCAAAACCGTCCGGGCTGTTATACGCTCAATTGAAGTTATCGGCGAAGCAGCCTCAAAAATATCCATTGAATTCCGCATGGAACATCCGGATGTTCCATGGCAAAAAATAATCGGAATGCGCAATCGCTTGATACATGTTTATTTTGATATTGATTACAATATCATCTGGCAGACAGTTAAAGAAAACCTGCCGCCTTTAATTGAACAATTACAATCAATTCTGCAAAACAGTGAGCAGTAAATGAAACAGATAGACAAACTCATCATCAACTCTCCGTATGAGGAGCCGAAATACTACTGGCATTATGATCGGGAACATCGCTCATTTGAAAAACGCGTCCCTAAACTCCTGATATTACGTTAACCACCTTTGGAGAAAAGATGAAACAAAACACCTCGCTTTCTGTGGTCCATGAAATCATGACTGAATTTGCCAATCTGACCGGGCTTTCACCGGCAGGAAAGGCTCCACGGCGTTACTTGTGGACCGACGCTTTTGCTGTGTGCAATTTCCTGGATCTCTATCTTCAAACGGGTGATAACAAATACAAGAATCTCGCGTTACTGCTGGTAGATCAGGTTCATAACATACTCGGCCGCTATCGTGAGGACGACTCACGAACCGGTTGGATCAGCGGCCTTGATGAGCAGGAGGGCAAAATGCATCCTGCGAAGGGTGGTTTGAGGATCGGCAAGAGTATGAACGAACGGAGCCCTTCTGATCGCTTTGACGAAAATTTGGAATGGGATCGTGACGGGCAATACTACCATTACCTGACGAAATGGATGCACGCTCTCAATCGTATGAGCCGAGTCACTACAGATACAACTTACAATACGTGGGCTATAGAGCTTGCTAAAACGGCCCACGCTAAGTTTACCTATGTTCCTTCTTTCGGAGGTCAGAAATGTATGTACTGGAAAATGAGCACAGACCTCTCCCGTCCTCTCGTACAATCCATGGGACATCACGATCCTCTCGACGGATTCATTACATACACTCAACTTCAGATGTGTGTATGTGACGATTCGAAAAAATCACTTTATCCAGATCTCAACGAAGAGATCACCGACATGGCCAATATTTGCAAAGGAAAAAGCTGGGACACAGATGACCCACTCGGCATCGGCGGTCTTTTATGTGACGCTTACAAAGTAGCGCAAATGATTGTTGATAATTATTTTGAACAGACTGACCTGCTGGAGACTTTGCTGGATTCTTCCCTGATTGGGCTGGAATCCTTCGTGAGAATGAATCCCTTGAAGCTTTCTGTTGATTACCGTCTTGCATTTCGTGAACTCGGACTGTCCATTGGAATGCGGGCGTTTCAAAAGCTGCATGGATTAATTGAGGAAAAAACAGCCCTTTTCAAGAAGAGTCTTCCATTACGTAAGCACATTGAGAGGTTGATGCAATACACGTGGTTGATTGAAATAATTGAGAACTTTTGGCTCGAACCCACTAACAGAGAAGCAAAAAGCTGGATGGACCATCGTGATATCAATATGGTAATGTTGGCGACAAGCTTGGCTCCTGATGGATTTTTGACACTCTGAATGAGTTACGCACAACTCACAAAAAGACGTCGCCATGACGATTACTATAAACGAGTTAAAACAGAGTTCCTTGTACTCCGAAGAACTGGGCATCGCTCTGCGAGAAAATAAGGAGCAGGAATACTTTAAGTGGTTCCTTGCCAGCCTGCTCTTCGGCGGGCGGATATCAGAAACCATTGCCAAGAACACCTACCGCACATTCGAGCGTTACAGTCTCCTGAGGCCACGGAAGATTCTGGACGCGGGCTGGGATTTTCTCGTTAATCCGATCATGCGCGAAGGCGGCTACGTGCGGTACGATGGGAGAAAATCGACCCAGATATTGCGCGACTGCGAAATGCTGCTCGATCAATATAACGGCAAAGTAATAACGCTTCACTATATGGCCAAAAACCGCCGAGATCTGGAAAATCTGCTGCTTTCCTTTTATGGCGTGGGTCCAGTCACCGTCAACATATTTTTGCGAGAGCTGAGGCCTTACTGGCGTAAGTCTGATCCTATTCCACTGCCGGTCGTGACTGAAGCGGCCGCTAAGCTGAGACTGGAGATCGGCGCCTGCAATAGAAAAACAGTTGAGTTCACCCGGATCGAAGCAGGGCTGATCCGACTGAAAAGACAATTGAACCCGGCCAGAGGAAAATCCAGTAAAAGTCCGCTTTGCTGAATATCCCCGGGGCCATTATGGGGAAACACCTGAGCCTCAGACAGGTATCTTATTATAAGTCCAAGAGGGCCATCATAAAATCAGACAATCTGCTTCCATGCCATATCGATGGAGAATCTTATTATAATAATCAATTTTCTATAAGACTTCTTCCCAAGGCCTTAAAAGTAGTAGCTCCTTCCCCTAAGTCATTAGTGCCCGGTTAAGTCCAAAAAAAGGTTTTTACCTGTAGGAGGCTAACCCGGATATCTCACGAGTCAAAGAACTAAAGCTTGACAGTAGCATAAAACTGATCCCTCCAGCCGATTTTGAAGGCCAAACCTATAAGTTTTACACCTCTTTCTTGTGCCGGTATTTGCATAGGCACAGATATATTTCATCACGAAGTCCACGAAGAATTGCATGTTTTCCGGTTTAAATCCATATAACCATCCGAAATGTATGCCGAAACTTAAAGGTAAAGGTATTAATTTTTTTCTTGACAAAATAAAAGATATCTATTAAAAAGCTTTTAGCGAATGAATTAGATTTAGTAAATTATGAGGATACAAAAAAAAGATCGTGAAAGCGTGCGAAACTTGAAATAAAATATTATTGCGATAAAAAGGCAAACTTTCTTGCGGGCGTTATGCAAAGGTCTCATTGATTCTATTAATGTTGTTTCAGGAAATGCTTTTGCTAATAATATTATTATGTAAAGGGGAATAAAATAAAAAAACTAAAAAAGAAAGGGGGGTAAAAAAAGTTATTTAGTCATTGGTCTTCCTCAAAACATTAGCCAGGAGATCGGGAGGTAGGCCAGGTAAACTTGTTAACTTGCTTATAAAGTCCATATTCAAATGAAAGGGGGCAAACGAAAATGAAAAGAAGGACGTTTTTAAAATCACTGGCTGCAACAGGTGTAGCGGCATCAGTGACAGGGACAGGTGTATTAACCCGCGAGGCCGAGGCTCGCAATAAGATAGATATTGGAGAGATCAAAAGCCTCAAGATCGATGTCCTTACCGAAACGAGCTGGTTTAACAATGATCAGTTTAAAAAAGATATCATGGATTACGGTGGGGCAATGACTAACCAGTACATAATACCCTGGAAATGGGACAATGCCGGAGGGTATTCTGTTTTAATGACGGTAACAACACTTGAAGGGAAAGAAAGAAAATTTTTATTGGATACAGGCTGGAACAACGAATGGATGGACTATATCTATGATATGAACAACATCCCTGCAATGCTGAAAAGCGGTGAAATCGAATTCATGGTACTGTCTCACTGGCATCTCGACCACTACTGGGGAATCGAATCTACATTGAAACATAAACCCGACATTCCTTTTTATGTGCCCAAAACGTATTATCCCGAAGATATGGCACTTTTAAAGGATAAGGCACATCATAAAGCCAAGGATAAAAATACCGGTAAAATGATGCACATTTGCAAGAATGATGTTCCCCATACTGGGAAACTGATTTTGTGCGATCCCAAAGGCGAAAAAAAAGAAGGCATTTACAGGCTCATGGACGGTGTGGCGATAAGGAATTTTGATGTACCCATCCTGCTCAGGGTCAGGGGAGAAAATGTGCTTTACTTTAACGTGAAGGACAAAGGAATTGTCACAGTGACCGGCTGCTGTCATCCAGGGATTCTTTCCCTGTTCTCCTATGCAAGAAAGAGCTTTAAGGATTATAAACCCTATGGATGTTATGGCGGACTTCATATAAGTCTGTTTGAGACATGGGATCCAAAGTTTGATGACATCATTAAGGGTGTCAAGGCATTTAAAATTAAAAAACTTGGATGCAACCACTGCACCGGGTGGATATGGGCTGAGAAGGCTGCAGCATCAGGCATTCCGGTGGTTAAAGGAACCGATAAGTACAAAACCTATAAAAAATATTCAACCGTTGCAAAGGCAAGCAATGTCTTTTTGACAAATGGAGATACAGTTACATTTTAACTTTAATTAATTAAGTACTGAGGCGATATAATATAAGGGAAAAGAATACTCAACAGATGACTTCTTTTCCCTTATATTCATTTAAAATGGAGGACTCGATGTTATGAATACAAGCACAAACACAGGAAAAAATTTTAATTATTTCTTTGGGCTTATAAATCTGGCTGCAGTATTCTGCATTGTCTGGTTCCTATGGTATATTTTTATGAACCCAAATACGGTGATGAAACTTTATACCCCGATGTATGGTTTTTCCCTGGTGGTTGTTTTTTTGTCCGGCATCGTATTAATGACAAAGGTCATAGATTATTCCTCTTTTAAGGAAAACCTGCCGGCACAAGAAAACGTTGTTTTGCGTGGGATTATATTGACCACAGTTTGTTTTGGTTTAATGCTTTTTCTGGTTTATTTTGTTTTCTGGGGTTTTATCGGAAAATTTGGTATCGCCTATTTCAGTCCCGATTCGATCGTGGCTGCAGGTGGCATAGGGGCCGAACCTTTTTCAGCACGGGAAAATGCCTCTACTGCAATAGTCTATTTCTTTACCGTTTTTTTATGGATATCTCTATTCTGGAATGTTGGTTTTGGACGCTGGCCATGGCAAAAAACAAGTGCGGGTGTTATTTCATGGTCCAGGTTTTTTGCCATTTTCTTTTTTACCAGTATTTTTTATGTGATATTCTTCCATCCTCACATCTGTTATTTATTTTATCCTGCCCAATCAAAAGCAGGAGTTGAGCCGTGGTGGGGAGAATTTGCCGGAACCGGTAGCGCTTTTTTCAGC
>CBDAFK010000122.1:0-3192 GCA_965195235.1 uncultured Desulfobacterales bacterium
CTCGCAAGATCAACGTTGAAATGCCGATTTGTCACGAGATCTACCATATACTTTATGACGAAGCTTCTCCAAAAGAGGCATTGCACAGGTTAATGACTCGCGATCTTAAGCATGAGCTGGATGAATTGTAGAGACAAAGAGGTCGGAGGTCGGAGGTCGGAAGTCAGAGGTCGGAGCAAGGATTGTTGATTGTTGATTGAAGATTGTTGATTGTTGATTTGTGGAATCGCTCCTGCCTTTGCCGGCACCTGTCTGCGTGCGAGCACGCACAGGCAGGCGGCAGACAGGTCGCTCTGTCTTTTTGTTATAAAATTAATAGAATGCCTTCAATTTTCAATCTTCAATTTTTTGTTTTGTAAGTATTAATTGACTTTAACACCCCCCATTCCCCCCTCGAGGGGGGATTAAAGGGGGGTGTTAGTGGCCGAAGTTAGAATCATGCCTAAAAAAAATTATCCATCCTGTTTTGGAATACTCGACAGGGTTTTCCCCATAGGGGAGGACGGCCTTAGAAGCAGTCCTGAGGCCTGTCTTGAATGCATTTACAAAACACAGTGTCTAAGATCTGCCATGGCTGGATCCGGCGGGTTAACAGTCCATGAAGAATTGGTGGACAGGGCCTATGAGTCCGGTATGATCGGTTTTCTGAGCAGATGGTCCAAAAAAAAAGACCTGAATCGCAAAATAAAAACGCAAAGCACAAAAACAGAAAAAGCTTGAAGTGAACTAATCCGCCAAAGGGCTCTGGCGGACTGCCAACTTTATATAAAAAGATGGAGCGTAGCGACTCATTAACTTTAGGCACTTTAGGCACTTTAGTGCACTTTAGGCACTTGTAACTTTTTTGATAATACAAATAGCGCTTCCAGGAGTACATAATGAAATCAATCAAAGAAATAGATATTGCAAACAAGAGGGTTTTCATCAGGGTCGATTTTAATGTTCCTATGGATGAACAGCAGAATATTATAGATGACACCAGGATTCGAGCTGTTCTTCCCACCTTAAGATATGCTCTGGACAATCAGACAAAGCTGATCATAGCTTCACACATGGGCAGGCCAAAAGGAAAGAAATTGCCTGAACTAAGCCTTAAACCAATAGCCAAACGGTTGGGCAGGCTGCTTGGAAAAGATGTGAAGATGGCAAACGATTGTATCGGTCCTGATGTGAAATCGCTTGTATCAGCTATGAAAACAGGCGATATTGTTCTTCTCGAAAACTTACGATTCCGTAGAGAAGAACAGAAAAATAACGACAAATTTGCTAAAGAGCTTGCATCACTTTGCGATGTATATGTAAATGATGCTTTTGCCGTATCACACCGCGTCAACGCTTCTGTTGTTGCTATTACAAAATATGCGCCTGTGTCGGTAGCCGGCTTCTTGCTTCAAAAAGAAATCGGTTATTTTTCAAAGATAATGTCTGATCCGCAACACCCTGTTGTCGCAATTATCGGCGGCGCAAAAGTATCGGACAAGCTTATGGCAATAGATAATATGCTGGATCACGTTGATAAGTTCATAATCGGCGGAGCCATGGCAAACACCTTCTTGAAAAGCAAAGGCTATGGTGTCGGGAAGTCAAAAATCGAAGAAAATCTTGTAGAGGCAGCCGGATCGATAATGAAAAAAGCATCCAAACACAAAATCAAGTTCTATCTCCCGGTTGATGCCGTAGTCGCAAGACGCTTTGATCAAAAAGCTCAAACAAAGTTAGTGCCAATACAGGAGATCCCTGAAAACTGGATAGCCATGGATATAGGCCCTGCCACCTCTTTGCTATTTTCCGAAGTTCTTTATGACGCAAAAACAGTAATTTGGAACGGCCCCATGGGTGCGCTTGAAATTGACTCTTTCAGCAGGGGCACAACTGCCATGGTCCACAGCGTAGCCAACTGCTATGCCCTCACTATTGTCGGCGGCGGCGAGACGGATATTGCTATCCATAAAGAAAAGGCAGATGACAGGATAACATATATTTCAACAGGTGGGGGGGCATTTCTCACAATGTTAGAGGGTAAGACATTGCCTGCAGTAGCTGCTCTGCAAAATTGTGAAAAGAAAATGGATAAGTAATAATTGGAAAGGTAAACATTATACCCCTGATGGTTCTAAAATTTTTTTCCGCTAAACATATTGCTTTAATACTTATAATTTTATTCTCCCTTGCATTGCCCGGTTATTTCTACAGAACGCAATTATGGGAAGGCGCTGCGCAGTGCTATAATCTTTTTATTGACAGAGAAAAGGTCGCAACATTTATCACATCATTCGGCATGGCAGCGCCTGTGATTTTTATGATCATTCAGACGCTCCAGGTGCTCTTTGCTCCTGTCCCTGGTGAAGTTAGCGGCTTTATCGGAGGCTATCTGTTCGGAGCAACTAAAGGTTTCCTGTATTCCAGTCTGGCTCTGACTATAGGATCATTGATCAATTTTGTTATCGGCCGCTTTCTGGGAAAACATTATATCAGAAAGCTTATCCCAAGCATTTATTTAAACAGATTCGACACTATTTGTAAACGTCAGGGAATTTTTGTTTTTTTTATTTTATTTGTTTTTCCAGGCTTTCCAAAAGACTATTTTTGTTTTTTCTTAGGCTTAAGCGCCATTCCTGCCAAGGTTTTCATTATTATTGCCTGCATAGGACGTATGCCTGGAACATTTATGCTAAGCCTTCATGGGGCAGCGATTTATGAACAAAATTATAAGCTATTCGCCCTTGTCCTTGGCTTAAGTATTGTTATTGCCCTATTTGCATACAGACGCAGAGAAACTCTTTATCGATGGGTGGAAAGGTTTAATAATAAATAGTCAGTTATTGACTGTGGAAGTAAATGATGATAATTAAAATAATAGTTGCCAATCATAAATATATCTTAACAGTTCACGAGTTCAGGGATCTCAGATGATTGCAAATTCTAAATAACAAATATCAAATATCAAATAAATTACAATGACCAAAATTCAAAATCTCAAACCCGTACCTTTTTGGTCGAGTAGTCGAGTAGGAAAATGGTCGAGTTGCTAACTACTCGACTACTCGACTCATTTCCTACTCGACTATCCTGTTTCATTGAATATTGAAATTTGGGATTTATTTGTAATTTGATGCTTAGAATTTGGGATTTTATAAGTTCACAACGGAGCTTGAAGATTGACTGTCACGACGGAAAAGAAACTTGCATTCT
>CBDAFK010000123.1:0-6749 GCA_965195235.1 uncultured Desulfobacterales bacterium
TTTTCCGCCGATATTCCAAAAAGGCTCCGCATATCAATCAGTTCGATATATTTCTCATCCCATACAACGCTGCTTTCCTGCACAATGTTCTTTATCCGCTCATACTTTCCGCCAAGGGCTCTTATCTTTGTGGAGGTAGAAACATTTTCCTTAAAGGAGATGTGCAACAAAAGCAGATATTCGAGCATATTCGGAGTGGCATGAGAAGCTGAAAGGACGGGAATAATAATAATGCTGCGGTCATCCTGCCTCCCTATGCCTATATAGACATTTCCCTCCCGCACAATGATTTTTTTGGTCCCTTTCAGAATTGTATCCTTTTCCACGCGGGATGGAATGGTTTGCAGTGTGCCGTCCTTATTCGTTATTTTTATTGTTGCTTCATCCGTTGGTTCGCCGAGAAGATTCAGACCCCCGATCTTGTAAAGGATAGACCCTTCAATACCCGCAACAATATCCTGCAGATTTCTTAGCACTATTATATTTCTGTTTATCAGTTGTGAAACATTTAAATTATTAGCAGCCAAAGCCTCAAACAATATTCCCTCTATTCTTTCGCTGATTCGGCTTGTTCCGACCGTAACCGTCTTGGCCTGGTGCTTGATCGCATCCACAGGACGGGCCATGCTGTTTATCGAATCTCCAAGGCACCTGAAAAGCCTGCTTAACATATTAAGAGGGGTTCCCTTTATGCCGAAATCGATCTCAAAATCTGATACAGGCAGCCTTCCGGACAGATATTTCAGCAAAAGAATCAAATCCGATGCCGATTCAAACCCCATGGCATACGGAAAACTGTTTTGCAGTTTTTTTCTAAATTCAGCATAGAACTGCGCAATTCTCTCTCTGAATGATTTCTCAAGTATTACCTCGTAAACATCCATCCCTTTTGCCGTATAATCATCTATCATGCTCTTTATCTCTGTATTAAAATTATACATAAATCTTGAGCCTTCATTGATGGCAAGAGCTGCATAATAACCCCATATATGCCCGGCAAGGGTGTTTACAATCGGCGCAAGACGCCCGCTCACCCCAGGAACACGGAAAACATCCTCTGCATATTGATCAAATCTGCTTTCACCCTCGTCTGCTATCACGATGGGAGTTGCCTTGTGTGACTGAAATATTGCGGTATCCTTCACGATATCGCCGAGTACGCCCCCCTTTGTTCCTGCCGCACAAACAATAATCAGCGGTTCCGAGGAAAGATCGATGTGTTTTTTGTCCTCAACAAAATCGGATGAAATGGTCTTATAACAAAGTTCGCTTAATTTTATCCTGATTTCATCCGCCGCAGCCTTGTTAGGGCCGCTGCCTACTGCCGCCCAGTGCGTTTTCTTTACAGCAAGCCTTTGTGCGGACATGCCGATTTGCTCCCTCATGGCGAGGATTTTTCTCATATGTGCAGGAAGGGCGGTTAGTTGCTTTATCTCCTCTGTGACAAATGCGTCATTTCTGCGCCCTTTCAGGGAGGCAATATAAAGACCTAAAATGGCTCCGGCTACGATCTGTGAATAGAATGCCTTTGTTGAGGCAACAGACATCTCAATGTCTCTGCCAGTACTGGTGTACATAACACCATCCACCTTGAAAGTTATATCCGAATCCCTCCGGTTTACTATGGCAAGTGTCTGTGCGCCCCTCTTCTTCACCATATCTATTGTGCAATTTGTATCTGTTGTTGTGCCGGACTGACTTATAGCAATCACAAGCGTATCTGCCATACTAATTGCGCTGTCATGATCATTTAACTTAAACCCGCTTAGCTCAGATGCTTTCATGGCACTGACAAGCAGAGACAGGTCTTCTATGTAGTAATTCAGGATGTCGGCGCATACCATCGCTGCCACCCCTGCCGTGCCCTGACCCACAAAAAAGATTCGCTTTATTTTGTTATTTACCAGCGCCTTTTGTATTGATTGCGGCAAAACGCTTTCTTCAAGCGTTATTTCATAGCTTTTGCTATCTTTGTCTTTGATTTTCCAGCGGTTCTGAAGGGTTTTTTCCACAGAATCCGGAGACTCCATAATTTCTTTTAAAAAATAATGAGCAAAACCCTGGCGATCTATGTCTCTTGATGTAATATCGCTGTGTTTTATATCCTTTTCTTCAAGTTCAACCTGTGTGCCGTCATAAAACATCGCCTTTATACCGTCCAGGCCCCCGGCAGATGCCTGATTTAAGATAATGATTTGACCGCTTGTTTTGCTGTTTACACTATCTGTCTCCTTTCTTTCGTTCATCTTAATATAATTAGAAGTCTCCTCAATAAATCCATATGCCTCTGATGTAGGCATATAGAAATCGTTTGCCATGCCTATAAATATGGTCTGACCGCTTCCCTTCTGCGCGAGAAAAAGCTTGCCTGGGGCAAGATCGGTATGCATGCATATGGCATGAGAACCCTCGAAATCGCAGACAGCAAGACGGAATGACTCTTCCACATCAAAGCCCTGCTGCATATACCGGTCTATCCAGAGCGGGATGATCTTGGTGTCTGTTGTAATGTCTTTATCTATCAAACCGCCTGCGACTTCGTATTTGCTTTTCAGATCCATATAATTGTCTATATCGCCATTAAGACAGATATGGATTATGCCCCTTTTTTCCCCGGGGTTGTTTAAAGTTCTATTATCTACGGGATGACAGTTGATCTCGCTGATAACCCCCATGGAAGCCCAGCGGGTATGTGCCAGGGCAGTATGATACAAGTTGGAAAAAGATATCAGTTTATGCAGAATCAAATCGCCTGCGACCTGCCGGCGTAAAAATTTAATATTATCTCCGAGATTGCCTATTTCAGCGGCAATCTTATATGTAAAAGCAATCGCCGCCTTGTTCTTTTCGCCCGCATTGACACTCTCGTGTATGCTGATGCTGTTGTTGACAAGAACTTTATGATCAGATCGCTCTCTAAGCCGGTCATACAGACCTGCTTTGCCGATTTCTTCATTAAAGCGTTTAAATTCATCTCCGCTAAGAATAAACATCAAAGAAACCCCTGCCGAGTCCCGTCCTCTCACCTCGAGACGATCTATGCTGTTTAAAACAGCATTTATCTTTTTATAGACAACAAAAGAGGAAACAGCAGGAGGCTCGGTGGCAACAGGAATCAACTCCTTTATTTTTTGTATGTTCCCTGTTATCTCCCTTGTAAGGCACCATTCAATATCCCTGAGACTCTCGATGCTCCGGGACATAATATTTACCGCGCGGGAATCAATGTATCCCATATTTTCTGCAAGTGCTTTTGACTCTGCATTAATGACCTGTGAAAGCTGATCAACAAGTTTGGAAAGGCTGTCTTGAATTGGCTTGTTTATGAATATATCATAAAACAGATTCTGCTCTTTTAACGATTTAACCGACTTTACCAGGGAGGAGATATGTTTTTCGCCGCCAAGATAATCTGAATCAAGAACATGTTTGTTTTTTATGCAATCATTATAACCGCAAGATTCAACCCTTTTGACCATATCCTCAAGCAGGGCTGTGTCAACACAAAGGTCTGTCTGTTTACTGTTTTTAAAAGAAACAATTCCTGCAAATCCGCAAAAAAGGATATTTTCACTGCACGGAAAAAAGACTATTGAATTGTCCGGAACACCGGCCGGATTTTTCCCAAAATAGACTTCAGTCAAAAGCAGATAAAGGGCTTTGCTGTAGATAGACCTGAAAAAACCGGATAATTTTTCTTTAAGTTTTGTTGCCTGCAGCATCTGTTTTACATCCTTTTGTACAGCTCTTTTATTTTTTCTCTCGTCATAATTTTCCTCCAGCCGGCCCCTAAGGCGTTTTCCCAGAGCGGCTCAAGAACAAGGGCCACATCAACCATTTTTTCAAGCTTATCCTTTTCTATGCCAGCCACAAGGTTTCGTGGGAGATTAATGCTGTGTTTCTCCATCATCCGGCGAAATTCATCAACCCATTCTGAATAGTATTCATCGAGACAATCAAAGACTATGCAGTTGCCTATTCCATGGTGGGTACCTAAAACAAAGGAAAGGCCATAGGACAGGGCATGACATACTCCAACCTGTGAATAGGCTATGCTCATGCCGCCACAATATGAGGCCATCATCAGTTTGTCGTCGCTATCTGTGCCGCTCTCTAAAAAAACTTCTCTGCAAAGCTTTAAAGCCTTTTCACCATAAGCTTTACTGAAAGTATTGAGATATGTGCCGTTTAAAGATTCCACACAATGTATATAACAGTCCATGCCCGTATAAAAACGCTGATCAGCGGGCGCTCCGGCAATCAGCTCAGGATCAAGCACAATCTGGTCAAACACCGTGTGGTCTGAATTTATTCCCAGCTTTTTTTCAGGACCTGAAAGAACTGTGGTGCGGGACACCTCGGCTCCGGTCCCTGAAAGAGTGGGAATACCGGCATGATAAACCGCTGGATTTTTTATCAAGTCCCAGCCCTGGTAATCTGCTGAAGAACCCGGATTTGTGAGCATCAGAGAGACCGCTTTTGCGAGATCCATTGTGCTTCCACCGCCTATGCCGATTATACCGGCAGGCAAATCTGAAGCATAAGCCCTTACTCGCTCTGTCAAAGCGTCCACGTATGATGTTTTAGGTTCATCATAAACATTAACCCATATAACAAGATCCCTGTGTTCTATCGGCAGTCTGCCTTTAAGTGCGCTGTTTTCAAACACATCATCCACAAGAAAAACAACAAACGAATTATCATCTACTCGTTTTTCAGCAAGAATATCATCAAGCTGGTTAAAGCAGCCTCTGCCGAAAACAACCCGTGAAACCATTTTGAAATTTCTAAACATATCGCTATCCTTTTGTTAGAAGTGAGCTAAAGTGCCTAAAGTACTTAAAGTGCCTAAAGTTAATGAATTCTGCTTATTTTTATAAGCTCCTTTATGTCATCAACGCACCAACAAGAAGGAATTTGCAAGTCCTTGCGGCCTGCGGGCTATCAATTAGCACGCCGAAGGCGTACAACAACTTTAGGCACTTTAAGTACTTTAGGCACTTTAGCTCACTATACAAGGCACTTTAGCTCACTATACAAGGCGCTTTAGCTCACTTTAGGCACTTATCACTTCAACAATTTTCTTTATCCGCTGCTGAAGCTCCTCTTCTGTCCATGAAAGCTTTATCAGCATTGATATTGTTCTTCCGATGATTTTGTCAGACTGCAAAAGGTCCATCTTTTCATAGTTTGGACGCTGTTCAAACAGCTCGACCGGAAGCTTTGCAGCGGAACTCAGCCTTTTTAAATGATCCCACTGGCGAATATAGTGCCAGTTATTGTCGTACCAGTAAAAACAGCCGTCAACTCCGGCGTCAGCAAGTTTGCCAGCCAGCCTTCGGGCCTGTTCTTCCTCAGGCAGAAAAAAGGAAAGAAAGGTAGCCGAGTCGCCCTTTTCATCCGGAATTTTGCGAAATGTGATTTCCGAAATCTGCGACATGGCATCCTTTATGGCCTTTTTATGCGCCCGCTGTTTTTTCAGGATATAATCTATCTTTCTCAACTGGGCCAATCCAACTGCCGCATTCAGCTCGCTGATCCGAAAGTTTGTTCCAAGAATCGGATGGCCTTCAAGCCCTCTGTCGCTGCCTGTATGATCATGACCATGGTCTGCATAACCTTCCGCTATTGTATAAAGCTTTTTATCGTCGGTTACAACCGCCCCTCCCTCGCCACATGTAATAGTTTTAACCGGGTCAAACGAAAAACAGCCCATGTGGCCGAATGTGCCTAACGCCCTTCCGTTAAGTGAGCCGCCAAGCGCCTGACAGGCATCCTCTATCAAAACAAGCCCTTTTTGCTCACAAAGCGCTTTTATTTCATCGATACTGGCCATTGAACCGCACATGTGAACCAGCAACACAGCCTTTGTGCGAGGAGTAATAACCGCATTAACAGCATCGGAATTAAGACACAAAGTCTCATCTATTTCAGCAAAAATCGGGACAGCGCCTGCTCCAAGCACAGCCTCGATAGTCGCCACAAAAGTAAATGGCGGGACAATCACCTCATCTCCCGCTCCCACTCCGCATGCAGTTAGGGCTATACTCACCGCTGCCGTGCCACTGGAACACAAATGACAATATTGCGCCCCTGTCAGTTTCGCCAGCTCTGCTTCAAAAGCTTTTGCCTTCCAGTGTCCCTTTCGTGCCTGGTCAAAACCATAGCGAAACAATACACCTGTATCTAACACATCCTGAACCTCTTTCCGCTCTTCGTCGCCAAATATTTCAAAACCCGGCATAACATATCTCCTTTGTCACTTGTTGCTGATTGCTCGTTATCCCATCCAGCCTAATCATCCTAATCAACCCTGCATTGTCCTTATTCCAGCATTCCAGCATTGCAGGTTGGGTTGAGTGTAACGAAACCCAACAGAGGTGATGTTCAATCTTATTCGATAAAACTGATTAACTCGATAGTATAGGAATTTCCATTTTTTGCTTAATGAATTCGGTATCATAGGATATAGGTCGAATTTTTTTGAACGTCCAACATCGAACGTCCAACATCGAACATCGAATGATGAAATCGCTTCGCTCTGCCGGTTTATAAATTGGCAGAATACCTTATTCAAAATTCGATGTTGGACGTTCGATGTTGGACGTTCATCTTTTAAGCTCGCCCGAAGGGCGCTAATTTAAAAACCCATTTCTATCAGGAATGCACAAACTATCTAAAAATAATAGCAGTGTCCATGAATAATTACAAAATAAAAGTTAATTCCGATTATTACTTCAGCTCAGAAA
>CBDAFK010000124.1:0-3026 GCA_965195235.1 uncultured Desulfobacterales bacterium
GGAGTCCAGACCCGCCCGCCTCGCCTGAGCTGACGTCTTGACCTGCGGCAACAGCCTCTTTTGGGCAAGAGCGATGGCGGGCAGGTCGTCTGCAACTGCTTGAAAAGACTGGATTCCGGCTTTCGCCGGAATGACGGAAAATGGTATTTTTCGACTTTTTACGAATTCATCATTTTGAATTGCTTTAAAAGCAAGATTTGCCAATTCATGATCAAGGTGATAACGGTTTTTAATTTCAGTGCCATGGCTGTTAAGTAAAGGAAAAGGAAGCTCATTTAACGGCCCCTTCCCATTTTCCGGTTCAATGCCAAGATCGGCGCCTATCTCCTCGGTCGCAATACCGATATCACCGATTTTAAGACCTGACTCCTTAAAGGCTCCAGCGCACCCTGTCTGAATAATCAGCGACGGCATAGAATTTTCGATGGCTGCGGTTAAAGCTTGGACGGTATTTACGAGACCAGGCCCTGTGATAAGAAGTTTTACGGATTTACCTTCTATATGTCCGGAAATTATCTTACGCTTCCCAACCTTTGAAACAACAGGCTTTTCAACCCTGTCAATCAGCGCCGACAATTCTTCATAAACTGCGGCTGTAATGATAATATCAGAATGCATTGGAAAAAAATTGACTCTAATGTCAAAATAAAGTTAATTACTCAGGTAGATAGGCTGAAGGCTGAAGGCTTTTAGGGAAAAGGCTCATAAAACTCAATAATACTGTTCCCAAATACGGTTTTTACCGTTGGGGTGGAAATTAATCAGTATCCTTCAGCCTACAGCCTTCAGGCTAATAACCTGAGCAGTTACAAATGTGTGCTCGTCCGTGTGTGTCTGTGGCTAAAATATTAATTTAGGAAATTATTTTGAAAAATACAATCGAAAACAGGCTTTTGCGACTCAGAAAAATCCTTTCAGAAAAAGATCTTGACACGTTTATGATTCTTGTAGAGGAAAATCGCCGTTATTTAAGCGGCTTTACAGGTGAAGATACAGGGTTTGACGAATCAGCAGGCGCTCTCTTTATAACAAGCACAAGACTTATCCTTGCCACTGATTCACGATACGAACTCCAAGTCAAGCAAGAAGCTCCTGATTATGAGCTAATTTGTTATAAAAAAGGGCTTGTAAATGAGTTGTCAAATATTCTTAACACACTTAAAACAAAAAAACTCGGGTTTGAATCAAAACGCCTGTCCCATATGCAGTATAACAAAATCACAGGGCAGCTTTTGTCCGACGGCTTACAGGTTCGACTCGTAGAAACAGAAGATATTGTTGAGAGTCTTCGCATAAAAAAAGAAGAGGGGGAAATCAAAGACATCAAGAAGGCTCTTTTCATTGCTGAATCGGCGTTTAGAAATTTTATTGCAAATAATATTATGCCGGGCATAACGGAAAAGGAGGCTGCATGGGAAATGGAAAAAGGGATGCGGGAAACAGGGGCCGACTCAATCTCATTTCCAATAATTGTGGCATCAGGTCCAAACAGCGCCCTGCCCCATGCAATACCCGGAAATCGCAAAATAAATAAGGGGGAACCTATTCTCTTTGACTGGGGCGCAAGAATAAACGGCTACTGTTCAGACATATCCAGAACAGTTGTAACAGGCAAGCCTGACGAAACATTTCTAAAGGTTTATGAAACAGTGCTGAATGCACAGAACATGGCTATTGATGCCATAAGGCCGGGCATCAGTTCAAGGGCTGTTGACAAAATCGCTCGCGACTACATTGAAAAAATGGGTTTCAAGGGTAAATTCGGCCACGGCCTGGGCCATGGAACAGGGCTTGCCATACACGAATATCCAGGGATCAATCCTGGTAAAGGTACAATACTTGACAAAGGCATGGTTTTTACAATCGAGCCTGGAATATATATACCCGGCTGGGGAGGTGTCAGGCTTGAAAACATGGTAGTTGTAAGGGAAAACCGGGCAGAGGTGCTAAACAGTCTTGATTGCACCGCTGATGGTGCATAAAATGCATCCTGCATGGCTTTCAGCCACAGACCTGTCCGCCTCTGAAGGATTCACACAAACCCGCCTGCCACTGCCCCGCCTGCCTCGCGTTGCGAAGCATTGCGGGCAGGGAGGCACGAGCGGGCAGGTGAACGCAGATACGTTTAAATATAAAGAAACCACAGAACAATAATAAGTCACTACCCTCCATTTTTTTATATAAAATTGGCAGAATTCCTTAACTTTAGGCACTTTAGCTCACTTTAGGCACTATTACCAATCGATTATGTTAGATAACCTTGTAGATCAGTATATCAACTACCTGCTTGTTGAAAAGGGCCTTTCAGATAATACCATTGAATCATACAGCAGCGACCTTGCCGTATATCTCGAATTTCTCAAAAAAAATAGAATCAAAAACATTTCCGGCGCAGATACTGCCATTATATTAAAGCACCTGATAGATTTAAGGAGTTCAGGATTAGGGGCAAAATCCAGAACAAGACATCTCATTGTCTTAAGAGGTTTTTACAGATTTTTAGCGCAGGAAAAAATAATTAAGCAGGATCCCTCAAGGATTATTGATCTTCCCAAAGGCGGGCTGAAACTACCCGATGTTCTGTCTGTAGAAGAAATAAAAAAGCTTATAGATATTTGTGACAAAAAAAAACCGAAAGGAATCAGAGATGCCGCAATGATCGAACTTCTTTATGCCGCGGGGCTGAGAGTCTCTGAACTTGTGAACGTAAAACTTCAAAATGTCAACATGGAGGCCGGCTTTGTCAGGGTCTTTGGAAAGGGGTCAAAAGAACGGATTGTTCCCATAGGCCTTTATGCAAAAGAAAAAATCGATTATTATATAAAGAATTCCAGACCCCTGCTTTTAAAAAATATGGTCAGCCAATATCTCTTTGTTGCAAGAGCGGGAAAACCCATGACACGGCAGGGATTCTGGAAGCAGTTAAAAAAATATGGTCAGATGGCCGGCATAAAAAAAAGGATTACGCCCCACAGCCTGAGGCACTCCTTTGCCACCCATCTTCTCGAGGGCGGCGCTGATTTAAG
>CBDAFK010000125.1:0-2330 GCA_965195235.1 uncultured Desulfobacterales bacterium
GCACTCTTTTATCCTTTACGATAATAGCGCCAACCGCCCGCCTGAGACATGTGGAACGTTTTGCCACAAGCTCCGCAATATCCATAAAATATGTTTCCCATGAGGGACGACTATTTTTTGTTGCCATTATATCTAAAGTGAAGTTTCAGGTTCAAAGTTCAGGGTTCAGGGTTCAGGGTTCAGAGGTTAATCACTTTGCGATTTTCTTTATCAATTTCGAGGCCCCCTGGATTCTCGCTTTCGCGGGAATGACATGGGTGCGATGGCGCAAGTATTTTCATGGCAAATCAGTTTAACTTTGAACTTTGAACCTCTGAACCGTGAACGATTACTTATATTTAACCTATCTGCGTTGATCTGCGTGAATCTGTGGCTGAATAGTTACAAAAATAAAATCCTTAAAACAAGGTTAGTACAAATTCCTGCCGCCACATCATCCATAACAATCGCGGTTCCACCTGATAATTTTTTTTCAATCAAGCGGATGGGAAACGGTTTCAAGATATCAAAGAATCTGAATATTGCAAATCCGGCTGCCGCATAAATCACATTAAAAGGCAAACCAAATAATGCTACCATAAGTCCTGCAATTTCATCAATAACAATACAGCCTGGATCATCTTTTTTTAATATTTTCTCAGCATCATGAGCTATTAATACTGCAAAAATAATAAATATCGCTGTCAGAAAGACAGCAATTGAAAAATTTGTTTTGGATAGAATAAAGCAAAGTGGAAGTCCCAGGATGGTTCCAAAGGTACCTGGGGCAAAAGGAATATTCCCGATAAAACAGCCGGTCGCAAGAAACATGACCGATTTTTCTCGAAAATTCATGGCCAGTTTCTATATTTTAGTCTATTTTTTGTCAAGGCATAGTTACCGATCAGGGTTCAAAGGTTCAATGTTCGACCTGCCCGCAATGCCTTTGGGTAGTCTTGGTAGAATGTCCTCGTGTCTCGGCCCGGTGACAATAATCATACCACCATGGTTTATGACGCATGGCAGGCGGGTGTTGGACGTTCATCTTTTCTCTTTCCGACCTCCGACCTCCGATCTCTGATTTATTGTATCGTACACAATCCTTATCGGGATATTTTTTTTAAGAGCAATTTTTTTGCAAACCTCATATTCCGGCACAATTCGAGTGCTTCCATCTGTATCTGTAATTTGTTTAGCCTTAATCATCCCGTATCCGGTTTTAATGATTATCTCTTCACGGGCAAGTATTGCCCTTTCAACATCATAGTATCTTACGCCAGATGAGGTGGTTTCAAATAAAATACGATTTATTATTGCCTGCTTTTGGCTCTTCCGACATAGAACCTGCATCATTGTCCCGGGCCTGTTTTTCTTCATAAAAACCGGAATCCAGTAAACATCGAGAGCTCCGTCTTCAAACAAACGATCCATGACAAACCCGAAGATTTCAGGGCTCATATCGTCAATGCAGGTTTCCATCATAACTATTGTCTCTTTTTGACAACCGGTTTGATGATTTTGCGGTGTTCCGGCAATAATCCGCAAAAGATTCGGTTTTGATTCAATGTCTTTCTTGCCTGCGCCATAACCAGTTTTTTCAATCGTTATATCAGGCATTGGCCCATAAGATTCGGCAAGTGTGGCTATAATCGCAGCTCCGGTAGGAGTTACAAGTTCACAGGCAACTCCTGAGCCAACCACCGGAATTCCTTTCAGAATTTCAAGCGTAGCAGGAGCCGGCACTGGCAAAGTGCCATGCGCGCATGATACAAAGCCTGTACCAAGAGGCAGGCTTGAAGCAGTTATACTTTCAATATCAAGATACTCAAGACAAAGAGCCGTTCCAGCAATATCTGCTATGGCATCAATTCCACCGACTTCATGAAAATGAACCTTCTCCACAGAACAGCCGTGTATTTTTGATTCAGCATTTGCAAGCCTTTTAAAAATTTTAAGACTCTTTTCCTTAACCATTTCAGACAGGGGACTTTGTTCAATTAGAGACTTTATATCTCTATAATTTCTTGACGTTTCATTATCATCTGTACGGATATTAATGCTTTTGGCTTTTATTCCATGCCTGAAAACAGATGAAACAGTTAGGTCAAACCCTGTTAAGGGAATAGAGCGAAGAGACTCTTTCAGCCATTTTACAGGCACACCAAGATCGATAAATGCCCCCAGTGTCATGTCGCCGCTTATACCGGAAAAACAATCAAAATAGGCTATCATATAATGTAATTCTCATTTTTAAGGTTCAGGGTTCAACGGTTCAAAGTTCACGGTTGATTAAACCATAAGGTTTTTCTCCCGATTATTTGAACTTATAAAATCCCAAATTTCAAGCATCA
>CBDAFK010000126.1:0-5189 GCA_965195235.1 uncultured Desulfobacterales bacterium
ATGCTTGGGATCACCTGTTTTTATTGCCTCTTTTATTGCAGAATATGAAAGACTTGTGTTCAGAAGATTTGCCTCCCGGCCAAGTTTTAATGGAGAATGAGCATCTGAATTTGATACAAGGGTAAGATTGTCAAGGCTGGATACACGCCAGTTCATTGGCGGATCAGATGAAAGGCCTGTTTCAGCGGCAAATATATGGGGAGTAAGATCCTCAAAACATTCCTCAATAGAGTCAAATCCTGATTTTGAACCAAGAACAGAAAACCAGGGCGTCCATATATGCGCTGGTATTAAAAAAGCCTGATCTGAAGTTTCAAGGAGTATCTCAAAAAGATTTTTTGCGTCCAGACCAAGAATCGGTCTTCCGTCTGATTTGATGTTTCCAATCTTATCTAATTTTGCATTAAACTTATTGGCTATATTTAGATCTGGCACAAATACAAGATTATGATTTTTACGGGTTTTATCATTTTTTTTATAGATATTGCTGATTTCGGAAACCAGGATAAAACGAATGCCACTGCGGCAGGATAGCGGGACCTTTTTGTCGCATTCCCTGGCGATTTTTCTTTTTAATTTAAAAAGGCCTTCCTCTGCCGGCTCTAATTTTTCATTTATTTCCGCAAACCAGCCGGGATGTGTAAAATCGCCTGTTGCGACAACAGTAATGCCTTTTAATTGAGCCGCAATATAGAGGTTTTCAAGGTCAAGATTTTTGGCTGTAGCTCTTGAAAATTTAGAATGGACATGAAGATCGGCAATAAATTTCATACTGATAGCTTTGCAAAAATCTCAAATTAAACGGTTGCATTGAAATCTTTATAGAACTTATATATTCAAACGGCGGCCTTTCGGGGTATAGATCGGTCAGGCAAGAGGGTTCCTCCACTTCAGTTTGGGGAAACGAGCGAAATCAGAATCTGTAGAGGCCAACTCGCAGCCATGTTCAATGGCAAGAGCTGCCAAATGTGCGTCTGTCACCAGATTGGCGACAGCCTGACCATCCGTGAGTACCTGCTTGAAAACAGTCCAGTGTCGCTCGGTCGGCCGAATGACTCTCGTACAGGGCTGATCCAACCAGCTCTGTACACGAGCAAGTGCTTGTTCGAGAGAGAGCGGGTGCTCGAAGACCCTTGGATTAGTCCCTATACGAATAAATGCGGACAGAACCGTCCAGCACAGGCAGACAACTCCAGTTCCGGATAGCTGGCCATCCCACCATGCACGCGCTTGCTGGTGACGGGACTGAAGAGAGTCTTCCGCGTACAATAGAATATTGGCATCGACGAGAATCAACGGGAATCCTCGCCTTCAATCTGGGCCAGCAGTTCCTGGATATTATCTATATTGCGGCCGTGCCGGAGGCCCATTTTGTGAGGTTTCGTTTTGTAGCGACGCTGCTTCGCTGGTTGTTCCACCTGGTCCAGGCCAGCACGAAGAGCTTCGTTAACAACCGTCTTAAATGGTGTACTCAATTTGCCTGCAACGGCCCGTGCCCGCTCAATCACATCATCATCTATTGATAGTGTCGTTCTCATATTGTCATCCTAACATCTTTTGAAATGATGTCAAGGCATCATTTCATGTTTTGAGGCGATATATCCAAACTCCATTCTCCATGGCCTTGACATGAGTTTTTTTGATTTACTGGATAGTTAGAGTGAGACTTGATATTGATCTGATCGCAAAGGAAGGTATCAGGATATGTTCAGTCCACCTGTTTCTTTCTGAGTTTGTGTAAGAAGAAGGAGAAAATCAATATTTACTTCGTGACGATATAAACTTATAAACTGAGGAGCGTCACTTACATTTTCTTAATGCGGGTTACAGAATCTTTGTGTCTACCTCTTCCCTCAGGGGCTGGAATTCAATTCTTCTGTTCTCGTTGGATGTTTTTTTGCCATTTGAGATCGCTTTTTTACGCCTTCTTGTTTTGCCCGACTTTTTCTTCCCATAAAAATTCCCCCAAACTTGGATTAATCTGAGCCACAGTAGATTATTATTGAAGATATTCTGTATGCATGATATTTTTGTTATAATTTTACCATAATAGGCATTAATATGCATCAGAAAGTTATTGATTGACAACCTAAAAAGCCTGTTTGCGAAAATTTTAGATGTCTTTCATGTATATGAAGAATAATATTGGTGACAGTAAATCTTAAATAAGAAGACAATTCGATGATCCAAAATTTGAATATGAGGACTGCATAATTTTATATGGTAAAAATTATCCTGTCGCTGTTAGCTTTGTTTTACACCCTTTGCCCTTACGACCTTTTCCCGGATATGATTGTCGGGTGGGGATGGATAGATGATCTTATA
This sequence comes from uncultured Desulfobacterales bacterium, assembly GCA_965195235.1. GTDB lineage: Bacteria > Desulfobacterota > Desulfobacteria > Desulfobacterales > ETH-SRB1 > Desulfaltia. The sequence continues at coordinate 2,326 of CBDAFK010000126.1, forward strand.
ATTCTATATCTTTTGTGGAGGTTTTTTTATTCTAAAAAACAAAAGAAATATGCAAACCATGATCAGGACAGCTATCAATCCTCTGCAAGAGAGGGCGGCAAAAAGTTTTCAGGAAGTCAAACATCAGGCAAGAATTCTCGGCACAAGGAAGAGTCCGTGGCAGATGATCCTTACACGGTGCTTGAAATCCCGAAAGACGCTACTAAGGAGCAGATAAAGACGGCTTACAGAAAACTTGCAAACAAATACCATCCGGACAAGGTTCTTCATCTCGGAGAAGAATTTAGAAAACTGGCAGAAAAACGTTTTAAGGAAATACAGAAGGCATACCAGGAGCTTGTGAATAAATAAGGTAACCGTTCAGAGGTTCAGGGTTCAAAGGTTTAGTGGAGATCGAATTCACGGAGGAGCAAATGGTTGACATCGAACTATTAAAGGAGCTGGGCCATCTCGTGGTCGCCGATATTATGGTAACTGAAGTGATTACCGTGGAGCCTGACGAGCGGCTTGAAAACGTGCTAATGATATTTAGGGACAAAACCTTCAAGGGAGTCCCGGTTACAAGCAAGGGCCGCTTGATGGGTATGGCCTATGCAGTCGACCTTCTGAAAGCCTACTTTATGTCAAAAAGTGACATCATCGATATTGACGAAGCATTCACCCTTGTCAGCCTGATGAATACAAAAGGTGCGGTCGATCGGTTTATGTGTTTAAGACCGGTAACTGTATATCCTTCAGACAATATCGTGAAAATTGCAAAAAAAATGGCAAAGACTGACACATATACATTTCCTGTTATCAAAAAGGGAACGATCCGCCGGCATGATAACGGAATTTTTCTCGGTATAATTACTCTTTCTGATATAATTCCCCTGATCTATCAAGCAGTTGTGAGGAAACAATAACCGATTATGCTTGATACAATTCTTGCCATATCATTGCTTCTTTTCCTTTCAAAGCTGCTCGGAGACCTCTTTGACCGGATAAAACAACCTGCCATCCTCGGTGAACTGGCGGCAGGGATCCTTCTCGGTGTTCACCTGCTTGGACCCTTTCTTTTTTCAGAACCCCTGCATAAAATAGAATATATGCAAGTTCTTTGCGAGATCGGAGCGATGTTTCTTCTTTTTATGGCAGGCTATAGCCAGGTCACCATAGACAAACTCATGCAATTTGGAGGCCGCTCGATTGCTATTAGCTGTGTGGAGCTCCCTCTCTGTTTTGCCGCGGGGTTTGGGATAGGTTGTTTGTTTGATTATGGCATAATAGCGAGCCTTTTCGCGGGATTGGCGCTCTGCACTACAGGCATCGGAGTGACCGTGAGGACCTTAATGGACTTAAACCGCCTTCAAACCGACTATGGTATGAATATACTTGGAATAGCGATTCTGGATGATACTTTCGCACTCTTTTCCCTATCGTTTCTGGTCGCGTTTGCGCATTCACAAGGAGAGATTTCCATGTACATAATGGGTATCAGCATTCTAAAGACCGGTCTCTTTTTGGGCGGCGCTATCCTGTTTGACAGGTTTGTTCTTTTTCCAATTGCTTCCCTCGCTGATTACATGAACATTGCTGAAGCAAAGCTGGGGTTGATTCTTTCAACCCTGTTTCTATTCAGTTATGTGGCGGACCGGGTTGGGCTTCATTTTATCATAGGGAGTTTTGTGGCCGGTATCATCATTGCAAGACATTCGGATTTTGCACAAAAAGAGATCAAGCATAAACTGAATGGAATTGCGTACGGTCTTTTTGTGCCAATTTTTTTTGGTGTTCTGGGAGCACAAATCGATTTCGGGGTATTAAAAGATGGCGGGCTCTTTGCTGCGGCTTTTGTACTGACTGGAATACTTGCCAAATTCCTGGGTGGAACCCTCGGTGGAAAGATTGCCGGATACCGCTTGATGAAAGCGCTTGTTTTGGGAACCGGATTGACCTCCAGAGCAGGAGTGGCTTTAGTCATGGCTTCTTTTGCTCTTTCTGCCGGGCTCATTGACGAAAAGATATTTGCCGCAGTAGTGGGAATGGTCGCAGTAACAGTGGTATTTACCCCTCCGGCTCTGAAATATGCAATACAGATTCTTGAAAAGAAAAAACAAAACCCTGAAGGACAAAATTATCTATGACCGACCAATTGAAACCTATTGTTTTAGTTTCCACTCCATGGCCCCTTTATAGCCGGCCATCGATTCAGCTTGGAACATTAAAGGCCTATTTAAAATCCAGGTTTCCGGAGCTGCAAATAAAAGCGCTTCACCTGTATTTAAAAGTAGCGGAAAGAATTGGCTACAAACTTTATCATGAAATTTCGGAAAGGACATGGCCCGCGGAATCAATATATGCAGCCCTGTTATTTCCTGAGCAGATTGATGAAATTAGAAAGGTTTTTTATCGCGAAGCAAAAAACAATACAGTGCTTCGAAAAACCGACTTTGATGCTCTAACAGCCGAGGTCAAAAAAGCATCCGACAATATGATAAAGGCCATAGACTGGAGTAAATTCGGGCTCGCTGGTTTTTCAATCTGTCTTTGCCAAGTCACTTCCTCTTTTTATTTTATCAAAAAAATTAAAGAAAACTTTCCGGATCTTCGTATAGTAACGGGCGGCTCGGTATTTACCGGAGATACGATCTTTCAACTGCTTGAGACATTCAGCGAGATAGACCATGTGGTTAGCGGCGAAGGTGAGTTGCCCATTGCCGGATTAATTCGTTATTTAACAGAATCTGGCGGCCCTGACAAAACACCTTCTATTCCAGGGGTTGTATCAAGAAATGGTTCCAATATAATCGGTGATATTTCCTTTAATCAAATAAAGGATCTAACCTCATTGCCCCCGCCCGATTATGATGATTACTTTGATT
>CBDAFK010000127.1:0-6826 GCA_965195235.1 uncultured Desulfobacterales bacterium
AGAATGCAAGTTTCTTTTCCGTCGTGACAGTCAATCTTCAAGCTCCGTTGTGAACTTATAAAATCCCAAATTCTAAGCATCAAATTACAAATAAATCCCAAATTTCAATATTCAATGAAACAGGATAGTCGAGTAGGAAATTAGTCGAGTAGTCAAGTAGTTAACAACTCGACCATTTTCCTAATCGACTACTCGACCAAAAACGTACGGGTTTGGGATTTTTGAATTTTGGTCATTATAATTTATTTGATACTTGTAATTTGTTATTTCAGGAAATGAAATTCCTATACAATCAAGTTAAGAAATAGACAATGAGGGGGTAATGCCATGTATAAGGATAAAGGGTTAAAGCTTGGGATAAACGGTTTTGGCAGAATCGGAAAGCTTACCTTGTGGCACAATATCGGGCGAAAATATTTTAATGAAATTGTGGTAAATGTTGGTCGTAAGGTCGGCACATCCCTTGGTGATATTGCGCATTATGCGGAAAGGGATTCAACTTACGGCTTATTGCATGCATACCTGTATGGTTATAAGTCCAAACCTTTTATTGAAAATCTGGATGAAAAAAGCGGGATGATGACGATCGATGGGATAAAGGTAAGGTTTTTAAGAACTGCCAGAAATCCGGGGGAAATAAACTGGAGAGAGCACGGCGTAAAGCTCGTGGTAGATACTACCGGACAGTTTCTTGACCCGACTCTTCCGCCGGAACATCCCAAAGGGTCGGTGCGCGGACATATTGAGTCAGGAGCAGAAAAGGTAATAGTATCCGCCCCTTTTAAGATCAAGGATAAAGGGCTTGCCATGCCCGAAGATGCTGTAACGACCGTAATGGGTATAAATGATAATGATTATGATCCAAGGCGCCATAAAATTGTATCAAATGCATCCTGCTCTACTTCATGCCTTGCCCATATGATAAAACCTCTTCTCAATTATTTCGGCGCCGACAAGATACTGTCAGCTTCTATGGCTACTGTACATGCGGTCACCGGTTCACAGCAGGTTTTGGACAGAATGCCCAAAACAGGGGCGATTGATCTGAGAAAAAACAGAAGCGTAATGAATAACATTATCCTTACCACAACCGGCGCCGCCAATACACTCAGGCTTGTTATACCTGAAATGAAACAAATAGGATTTATTGCAGAGTCAGTTAGAATACCCACCAACACAGGCTCCCTTATTATTCTCGTTCTTAATCTCCAGGAGGAATTGTCCGGCGAATCGATAAGAAAGGAATTAATCAACAATATATACAGGCAGGCTGCATCAGATGACCCAAGGGGATATCTCTGTTATACGGACAAGCAGAATGTTTCCGAGGATATAATCGGTATGCCCCTGGTTGCGACCGTTATTGAAGGCCACGAAACACATACCCGCACGGCAAATGTGACAATAGATCTAAAAAATGCGCCGGGACTGGAAAAAGATATCATATCTTCGCTAAAAGACACAATCGTCAGGATACCGGTAACTCAGGCAGTTATATATGGATGGTACGACAATGAGATGGCCAGCTATGTCAATCTGCTGGGAGACAGGATAGTTTCAATAGCTGAGAATATGTGATTTTGCTCTAACTTACAACTGGACATGCTTCACGCTTCACGCTTGAGTTTCTATTTCGGATGAGCTTTTCAACAATACGTGACTCAATGGCTAACGACCAGGCATAGATTGCCGTGCCGGTTTCAGATGCAGCGTTCCAGGGATATCCAGGCGGGCTTGTCGGGGCATGGATCCGGATATGATCCTGGAGAGGAAAAACCTCAAGCGGAAAAAGCTATTATTATATATTCAAACCGTATTCATGAATTTTTGCAAGGAGTGTGTTGCGATGAATGCCGAGTTTTTCCGATGCTTTTTTTCTATTGCCGTCAACCATTTCAAGCACTTCGGCAATATATTGTTTTTCAAAAGAACTTACTGCCTCATTGAGAGTGCTATCTGTTATTTTTTTCTTGCTGATACTAAAGCTTGCAATATCTTTCACTCGAATAACCAAATCTTGTTTTATGGTGCATAACCTTTCCACCAGATTTTGAATTTCCCTGATATTTCCGGGCCAATCATATTCCATTAGAACCTTTAAGGCATTTTCTGAAACCATTTTTTGAGGTCTGCCGGACTTATTGGCATACAATTTAAAAAAATGATTTAAAAACAGAGGGATATCTCCCCCTCTTTCCCTTAAAGGCGGAAGCTTTATGGGAAAGACATTTAGCCGGTAAAAAAGATCTTCGCGAAATTCTCCATGTGATATCAGGTCGCTAATGTCCTTATTTGAAGCTGCTACGAATCTTACATCAACCTTAATAATTCTTGTATCGCCCAATCTTTGAAACTCTTTTTCCTGGATAATCCTGAGAAGCTTGGCCTGCATATTTATATCCAGAGAATCTATGTCGTCGAAAAAAACCGTGCCTTTATCGGCTATTTCCAGTTTCCCTATCCTGATGCTTGTAGCTCCTGTAAATGCCCCCTTATTATATCCAAAAATTTCACTTTCCATGAGGTTTGCAGGTATGGCTGCACAATTTATCAACACAGAAGGCTGGTTTTTCCTTGGGCTAAGATTATGTATGGCTCTGGCAACAAGTTCCTTGCCTGTTCCGCTTTCCCCCTGAACAAGTACGGTGCCATCACTTTGAGAAACAGTTGATATTAACTCAAAAATATTTTTCATCCTTTTATCTTTGCCCACCATCTTTTCAAAGGGATGATACCTTTCGAGTTCATTCCTAAGATAGGCGACCTGCCTTACAAGACGCCGTTTTTCTAAAGCCCGGCCTATTACGGTTAATACATCATCAACAATAAACGGCTTGATGATATACTCATAAGCCCCAAGTTTAATTGCTTTTACCGCTGTCTTAAGATCATTGACGGCTGTTACCATAATAATCTCGGTATTTGGATCTGTTTGTTTGAATTTTTTAAGAAGATCAATGCCGTCAATATCAGGAAGGAGGATATCCAGCAAAATCAAATCAATATGATTTTCCTGAAAAATATCAATAGCTTTTTCACCAGTACCGGCAAGAAGGACATGATATTCGTCCTTTAGTACCATGTTAAAGGACTGGCGAACTCCACGCTCATCATCAACAACAAGAATTGTAGCCTTATTATTCATAATAGTATATCACTACTTATTCCTATGATGCACTCTTTCTAATAGGCAATTCTATTACAAAGCATGCGCCTTTTCTCTGGTCACTGGCCACAAAGATATCCCCCTTATGTTTCTTGATGATTTCATAGCAAATACTTAAACCAAGTCCTGTGCCTTCTCCTCTTTTCTTTGTTGTAAAAAGTGGTTCAAAGATCTTCTGGAGATTTTCTTTGGGGATGCCCGGTCCTGTGTCAAGGAAAGTGATGCGCATTGTTTTTTCATCAAATGTGTTCTTAATAGTCAGCGTTCCCGTTTTGGCATGCATTTTCATTGCCTGGTGTGCATTATTGATCATATTCAGAAACACCTGCTGGAGTTCATAGAAGTCAGCCATTGTACCGGGCATATTATCTGCTAATTGCCTGACCACCTGAATGTTATCTGCCCTTAAATCATGCTGTTTAAGCTCAAGTGTACTTTCGATAATGTCATTGACCTGGATATATTCCTGTTTCGATTTCTCTTTCCTGGAAAATCCAAGCAGCTTCTGGACGATATTCTTACAGAGCAAAGCGCTTTTATTTATTTTTTCCACATAGTTTCGGGTTATATCGGGTGAGTATTCCCTTATAAGAAGAAGTTCTGAGAAACCCATAACTGCGGTTAATGGATTATTTAATTCATGGGCAACCCCGGCTAACAGTTGCCCGATAGCGGAGAATTTTTCCGATTGCATTAATTGTGCTTTGACAAATGCAAGCTGTTTTTTGGTTGTTTCCGCTTCTATTGCATTGCTTCTGCGTTCCACACCTTTGCAGATCGCTGCAACTAATTCATCGTTATTGAAGGGTTTGTCAATGTAATCATAAGCTCCAAGTTTGAGAGCTCCTTTTGCCGATTCAACATCTGAGTGAGCTGTAACGATCAACACTTCCGTAGAAGGGCTCAATTGTTTTACAGCTTTGAGCGATTCAATACCTGACAGTCCAGGCATTTGCAGATCCAGGGAAACTACATCAAAATCCATACCCTGTTGAATTTTTTCGATTGCTTTGTCACCGCTTTTTACTATGGTAACATCAAATTTTGATTTAAGCACTAAATACATGGCTCGCAGAATGTTCGGCTCATCGTCTGCCACCAAAACGCATGGCTTTTTCCCATGCTTGGTTTTTTTATCCTCGCTCTTTTGTTGCGGGTTCATCTTTAACACCTCTTCATTTGGCAAAATATTTATCTCCTGTTCTTCATAATACCTAAAGTGATCGGTTCCAGGTTCAGGGTTCAAGGTTCAAAGGTTATAGCCTGCTTCACAAGGGTTCAGGATTCACGGTTCAGAGTTCAGGGCTGACAACCTTTGAACCTATGAACCTTGAACGGTGAACTTTCTTTATTGTTGCATTATCCTTTTATTAACAGCGAGTTAAGGCTCTCCAACCGGGAACCGTGAACGTTGAACCGCTTAACCCAGATAATAATATATCACCACAAAATTTTGTTTTCGTCAAATAAATGCTTGAGGCAAATGCACAAAAATATGTGCATTTATGCCTAACATGTTGTGCATATGGTAAAAAACTGTTACATAATTATTTTTTTTATTTACTTGCCTTGATATTTAAATATATAGCTTTACGCATCATACTTAGTGTTAAATGCCTGTGAAACAGAAATTAGCGGAATGATAAACTCAAAATATTCGGAAGAACCGCGCTTATTTTGACTGCGCAATGAACCAGATCTGTCCTGGCATGTATTTTGAGTGAGTAGGAAAGTTTGAGAAGCTTTATTAGGTTTATAAGCATAAATATTAATCATAATAAATTTAGAAGGTAATTACAATGAAGATAAATCTGAGCTCTTTTTTGCAATTAAGGTTTAACATTTTTATGTGCAAGAAACTTGGGTGGAGAATTACATTTTTTTATATAACCACTTTAGGGAAATTATATTTTTTCTTTAAAAGAAGGGAAAAGCGGAAAATAAAAAGCTCTGTTAAGGAGGTATTTGCAGGCCAAAAAAGTGGATCTGAAATAAGATCAATTACCAGGAATATTTTTCGGGGGATAGTATCTCACTATTATGAAAAATTTTTTAACGCATATTCATCTCCTGAAACGCTCAGAGCTTTTGTGAAAACACACATGGAAAGCACAGGCCTAACAGCCATAAAAAGAGGGCTTTCCAGAGGCAGGGGCGTTTTGTTAATCACCGGCCATGTGGGAGGCATTGAGCTGATTCCAGCTTTTCTTTGTGATAAGAAATATCCTGTAACGATGATAGTAAGATTTTCTTCAGACCACATGCGTAACACAGCTATGAAACAGTCTAATAACTTTTCAACAAGAATTATCGACGCTGATAATACTCCTAATGTTGTAAAGGCCATTTTTGATAACCTGAGAGAGAATCGTGTGGTACTTACTCAGTGTGATGAGATAGATGAATGGAGACCTTCTAAAAATAACAGAATATCCTTTTTAGGTAAAGAGATAAATCTGGATAGAACAATGAATATTATTTCAAAAAGGGGCGACGCTTCTGTAGTGTTCGGCATTATGCATAGAGATGATAATCATCGATATAAATTTATTTCAGCTTCGATGGAAGAAATAAAAAAACGGTTCAAACAATTAACAGATGCATCGGTCGGAGAGATCGTGTTAAAATATTTGGAGCAATACATTTACAATCATCCCGAAGGCTGGTATCAATGGAAAAAATATCCGGCCATGGAACAAATTCCATCAGCCGGCATAATGGTTGAAAAACCACTATATCTGCCACAGCTCAGGCCCTCTTTTGGCAAGGTTGCATAGAGCCGGCGCTAAATATGTAAAGATCGCGATATTAACCAGGCAATACAATATGTCATTACGGCCGCAGTGAAGCGGAGAGCCGGAATCCACACAGCTTACCGATATTAATGGATTCCCGCTTTCGCAGAGATTTTTTGCGGCCAATTAATTTGACAAACCACGATCTGCTTGGCCGGGTCGCCAGCGTTGACTGGGGATTTTATAATTATAGGTTGTTTAACAATTTTTATTTACGAGTGCAATATCTTTAACATGAAGAATAGTATCTATTTTAATGCCGCCAGTTAGTCAAATTAAATATGGCGGAAGATTGATAAAATAAGTTACATTCTACATGCTATTTGTTGGTTCCCAAAGCTTTTATTTTTTGAACAACAGCATATTATCGCCATAATTAATTTGACAAACTGGCGGTCATCTGCTATATTTCTCCTTAATATAAAGGGTGAATTTAATAAATTAAACTCTTAACAATGGAGAGTATAGCATGATTAAAATCGAAAATAGTAGCTATTATCTTATTGGTCCTGAGGGCTCTCTTCGTATACAGGATGATGATGAAATAACTAAAAAAATTGGTATGATTTACGAGGGAGAGTGTGAAGGGCATAGGCGTATCCAAGTAGCAGAAAGATTTGGATATACAAGACAACGTTATTACCAGATACTTAAACAATTTTTGCAAGGAGGCGCTGAGGCCTTAAAAGGTTATAAACGGGGCCCAAAAACAAACTATCGAAGGACAGGAGAAGTTGTTCGTCAAGTGATAAGATATCGATTTTTAGATCCGAATATGAGCCCGGAGGTTATTTCACAGATGCTTATCCAATGCGGGCATCAAATAGGGATACGTAGCGTGGAACGGGTTATATCTGATTATGGC
>CBDAFK010000128.1:0-8525 GCA_965195235.1 uncultured Desulfobacterales bacterium
CTAAAGTGCCTAAAGTGCCTAAAGTTAATGAGTCGCTACGCTCCATCTTTTTATATAAAGTTGGCAGTCCGCCAGAGCCCTTTGGCGGATTAGTTCACTTCAAGCTTTTTCTGTTTTTGTGCTTTGTTCCTTTATTTTGCGATCCAGGTCTTTTTTTTTGGACCATCTGCCCAGAAAACCGATCATACCGGACTCATAGGCCCTGTCCACCAATTCTTCATGGACTGTTAACCCGCCGGATCCAGCCATGGCAGATCTTAGACACTGTGTTTTGTAAATGCATTCAAGACAGGCCTCAGGGCTGCTTCTAAGGCCATCCTCCCCTATGGAGAAAACCCTGTCGAGTATTCCAAAACAAGATGGATATTTCTTCTCTTTATCTTTCATTTCTCTATAACACTTTAGCCACTAAGGCACTAAGACACAAAGAATAGATATGATTGATAAATTGCCTCCGACATCCGACCCTCTGCTTACTGACCTCTGACTTCCGACCTCTGACTTCCGACCTCCGACCTCCGACCTCTGACTTCCGACCTCTGACCTCCGACTTCTTTGTCTCTACAATTCATCCAGCTCATGCTTAAGATCGCGAGTCATTAACCTGTGCAATGCCTCTTTTGGAGAAGCTTCGTCATAAAGTATATGGTAGATCTCGTGACAAATCGGCATTTCAACGTTGATCTTGCGAGACAGGTTGTAAACAGATTTAGCTGTTTTAATTCCTTCGGCAACCATGCGCATTTCAGACAGGATATCCTGCAGCCTTTTACCCTGGCCTAACTGTTTGCCGACAGTGTAGTTGCGGCTTAACTTTCCGGTGCATGTCAGGATCAGATCTCCAACGCCGGTCAGGCCGGTGAATGTGCGTGGGTTTGCCCCAAGTTTTAAGCCGAGACGCCTGATTTCCGTGAGACCTCTGGTAATCAGAGCCGCCCTGGTATTCAGGCCAAAACCGAGCCCATCGATCATTCCTGAGGCAATGGCAATTACATTCTTGACAGAGCCGCCGAGTTCCACCCCGATAATATCATTATTTGTGTACACTCTAAAAAGAGGAGTGGCAAAAACATGCTGTACAAAGGAGGCCGTCTTTTTGTCTTTTGATGCCACAGCGACCAAGGTTGGAACATTTGAAGCAACTTCACGGGCAAAACTGGGACCGGAAAGAGCTGCAATATGCTTCTCAGGAATTTTTGGAAGTGTTTCTTTAAGCACGCCGGACATGGTTAAATATGTTTCGTTCTCAATTCCTTTTGAGGCAGAAACTATGATGGTATCCTTTGAAACATATCCGGCAATTTCATGTGATGTTTCCCTCATAAAGTGAGACGGCACAACAATAAGCACCAGGTCCTTGCCTGATACAACGCGAGATAGATCGTTTGACGGGTATATGTTTGAAGAGAGGGAAATACCGGGAAGAAACAGCCGGTTTTCTCTTAACTCCTTAATCTGTTTAATTACTTCGGCTTCAAATACCCACAGGTCAATATTAAAACCTTTCCGGCCAAGAAGATTGGCCAGAGTTGTCCCCCAGCTTCCACCTCCAACGACACCGATTTTTGTGGAATTTACATCTATATCATTCATTGAGTTGTATTACCTTTTCCTCTCCCTTTTCAGCAAGCCCGGCAGCCCCGATAACCTTTTCTCCAGGATCAATATTTATAAGCTTTACGCCCTGGGTGTTGCGACTGATGATCGAAATTCCTTTTATTGGCATGCGTATAATCTTGCCGCTGTTGGTCATGAGCATAAGGTCGTCATCCTCTTCCACAAGAAGCATTGCAACTACAAGCCCATTTCGCTTACTTGTTTTGATGGTAATCACACCTTTGCCCCCACGTTTTTGAACATGATATTCATCGATCGATGTTCTTTTTCCATACCCGTTTTCTGTGGCTGTAAATAATGTCTGGCCATGGCTCAAAACCTCCATGCCGACTATATGGTCACCGGTAGCCAGTTTCAGCCCACGTACCCCACCTGTAACGCGGCCTGCCGGGCGAACATCAGATTCGTGAAAACGTATTGATTTGCCTGTAGCAGAGCCCAGAAAGACATTCATTGTTCCATCTGTTATCCGTGTTCCGATCAACTCATCATCTAAGGCAAGTTTCAAGGCTATGATACCTCCTGCCCTGGGGTGGCTGTAAGCCATAAGTTCGGTCTTTTTTACAAGCCCGTTTTTTGTGGCCATAATAACATAATAACCCGGTTCAAATGCTGGGACGTCAAGCACCGCTGTAAGCTTTTCATCCTTTGCGAAGTTAAGAAAATTAACGATTGCTTTGCCGCGGCTCAAACGACCTGCCTGAGGGATATCATATACTTTGCGCCAGTAAACCTTTCCCATGTTTGTAAAAAAAAGAAATGTATGGTGAGTGGAGGCTACAAAGAGATGTTTGACGAAATCTTCATCTTTTATTCCCATTCCTGTCTTTCCTTTACCGCCCCGGCGCTGGCTGTGATAAAGGGTAATTGGATTTCGTTTTATATAACCGCTGTTGGATATGGTGACAACCATATCCTCTTCAACAATCATGTCCTCTATTGTAATCTCCTTTGTAGATTCCAGTATTTCAGTGCGGCGAGGATCTCCGAATTCATTTTGTATTTCGGAAAGCTCCTCTTTGATGATTTGCTCTACTATTTTCTCGCTTGCAAGTATTTCTTTGAATCTTGCGATATCCTGTAAAACATTCTTGTATTCTTCTAATATTTTTTCTTGTTCAAGACCGGTAAGCCTTTGCAGACGCATATCCAATATTGCCTGAGCCTGAATCGGGCTTAAGTCAAATTTTTGAATCAGACCTGTTTTTGCATCAGCAGGAGATCTTGATTTTCTGATAAGGGAAACAACGCTATCAAGATTATCAAGGGCGATTTTCAGGCCTTCGAGTATATGAGCGCGCGCCTGGGCCTTTTTCAGATCATAACTGGTCCGCCGAATAATTATGTTTTTGCGGTGAAGAATAAAATGCTTAAGGATTTCTTTAAAAGATAGAAGTTGCGGCTGGTTGTTTACAATAGCAAGAAGTATAATGCCAAAAGTATTCTCCATCTGTGTGTGTTTATAAAGCTGATTAATCACCACACCTGCAACCTGATCTCTCTTAAGACTGACAGCGATCCGCATTCCCTCTCTGTCGGATTCATCCCTTATATATCTTATTCCTTCTATTTGCTTGTGCCTTATCATTCCTGCAATCTTTTCAATAAGCCTGGCTTTATTAACCTGATAAGGGATTTCTGTAACTATTATGGTTTCACTTTGCGTTCTTTTATCCTTTTCGATTTGGATTCTTGCTCTTACACGAATTATGCCGCGTCCGGTTTTATATGCGTTAAATATCCCTGCTGTTCCGTAAATAATGCCGCCTGTGGGAAAGTCGGGTCCGGGCACTAATTTCATAAGGTCCTGACATGAAATTGCATCGTTATCTATTATTGCATTTATTGCCGCGATTATTTCAGAAAGATTATGCGGCGGAATATTAGTTGCCATGCCGACCGCTATGCCGGAAGAACCATTGATCAAAAGATTAGGAAACTTAGCAGGAAGCACCAGGGGCTCAATCAGGGATTCATCATAATTCGGTACCCAATCAACAGTTTCTTTGTCCAGATCCTCAAGCATCTGATGCGCCAGGCGCGTCATTCTGATCTCTGTGTATCTCATCGCTGCGGGAGAATCCCCGTCAACGGAGCCAAAATTTCCCTGGCCGTTTACAAGGGGATACCTTAAAGAAAAATCCTGCGCCATCCGCACAATTGTGTCATAGACGGCAGTATCCCCATGAGGATGATATTTACCGATAACATCTCCGACAATGCGGGCAGACTTTTTATAAGGTTTATTCCAGTCGTTTTTGAGCTCACGCATTGCATATAACACGCGTCGGTGGACGGGTTTCAGGCCGTCACGCACATCCGGCAAAGCCCTTCCAATGATCACGCTCATGGCATAATCGAGATAAGATTTTTTCATCTCGCTTTCAATGCTGATTTCCGATATTTGTCCCGTATACATTATGTCAATTCCTTTGGCCCAAGTAGTTTCTGGTAACTGGCATGATAAATATCGGTTAGTGTCAAAAATGCGGTCACAATAAGCGGGCCGTATATAATGCCAAGAATTCCGAACATCTTCAGGCCTCCGATTATGGAAAAGAATACAAGAAGTGTATGCATTTTAACGCGCTGGCCCACTATTTTTGGCTTGAAGATATATTCAATGCCGCCGGAAAGGATTATATAAAAAATAACAAAGAAAATAGCCGAGGCGATCTGTCCTTTTAAAAAAAGATATATAGCCGCCGGTATAAATACAACTCCAATCCCTATTATAGGAAGAAATGCAAGCAGAGACATTATCACGCCCCACAGAAAAGGGGACTTTAAGCCAAACAGCATAAAAACGGTTCCGCCTAATATTCCCTGGATCAAACCACCAAGGCCGTTGCCGATCAGAACGGCTCCCGCCATATCCTTAAATTTTCGGATTAATTTTTCGTCCTGTACTTTTGGGAGCGGGGAAAGATCGGTAATAAAAGAAATCAATTTGTTTCCATCGATTAGAAGAAAATAGATCACGAGAAGCATAAGAAATATGTTTCCAAAAAATGCAAGTGTATTTGCGGCGACTGATCTGGCCTGCTCGTAAAGAAAAAGGCCAACAATTTTGCCAATTTCTGAAATAGCCTTGTTTAAAGCTTCCCCTGTGAGTTCAATATTAAAATGCGTTAGTACAAGGTTTGCTTTTTCAAGAAGACCGCTGTTTGAAATAAGATTTTTTAGCTGGTCATTTAATAATGCGCTTTTAGCGGTTATATAAAGATCATGCGCCTCTTTTGATAGTATGCCCACAAAAAATCCTATGGGAACAATCACGATAAAAAATATTAGAGAGCAGGTTAAAAATGAGGCAAAGGGGGGGGTTATTTTATCTTTTACACTTATTAAATTAAAAACAGGACTGAAAATGCCTGTAATAACAGCGGCAAGAATAATTATCGATATAAATGGCCATATAAGCCATGCGAGCATTATAATTGAAAGGATAAAAAGGGATAGAAAAAACCAGAAAATGATATTTCGAGAATTGCTATCTCGCATAATACCTCCAAAAACAAAATCAATAAGTAACGCTCGTAGTTTCAGAGCATATCGATTTGGCTAATTGATTAACCGATAATTTACTGCCTGGAATAAAATTTCGATCCGGAAACGACCCGTTCGGGCCTGTTTGGTGGAAAATAGCACGCAGACAGATGCAACGCACAGGCAGGCCATTTGCCCCCCCATCATCGTAGGGGCTGGTTTCAAACCAGCCCCTACGAATGCAGGCACGCACAGGCAGGCCATTTGCCCCTGGCCTCAAGATTCGTTTTTTTAGCGACCCACTTTACTTGCTGATAATGCCGAGAGCTACGAATAAAAGAATGATTTCATATACGAAAACAGGGGGATAAGTTCCAAAAATAGCGTAAACAATACCTCCACCAATAATTGCCGGTACAGCACAAAAAACTAAAATGCCCAACTTCCTGCTGATGTCCATTTTTATAATCCTCCAGTAACCCTTTATAAGACTATTTTGTTTACTCTCAAACCGTCGATGAAAATCTAATTAATAATTAATAACAATAACTGATAATTAAGTAAAGAAAAAAACAGATAAATTTGACACAAATCTTTAATATTGATATTCTTATAAAAAGTCAAATTTCGACTTTTTACGAATTCATCAAACTTGAGTTGCTTTATTTTGTACGGGAACGCTTATGACAGACATCTCGCTGATTTTTATTGTTTTAGTTTAAAAGAAATTAATTATATTACAGGTAATTATTTTGAATCAATTTTATATCTTTGTAATAAGGGCCATACTCGGAACTATTTTTGCGGTTTTTTTAACACGTTTTTTTTATGGCCAAACCGATGTTTTCCATGTAGCCGGTCTTGCCATTTTTTTAGTCGGGATAGCATATCTTCTGGATTATATACGAAGCAGGAAATCATAATAATTAAGATTTGTTATACAGATCCGCCCTTTTGTTTGGGAGGAAAAAACTCATCCTGTTATTGCGCACACGGTTTAAGTCATCAGCCTTTAGACCCGCAACAATTATACTCTCCTCGCCTGTTACATTCTTTTTAATAATATTGCCTGACGGATCGATTATTAAGGAAACACCCGGGAAACTGAGCCCATTTTCGTTATTACCTGTCTGGTTGCATGCAATAACAAACAGGCTGTTATCATAAGCTCTTGCAGGAAGATGCCGCATCCATGATTTGAATTTTTCATCAGGGGTTCCTCTTGGAGATGCCTGCGCCATGAAAATAATATCAGCGCCATTCATGGCCATATGGCTGGAAAGTTCGGGAAAGTGAGTATCATAGCAAAGCTGTATGCCGAATTTAACACCCTGGATTTCAAACAGCGGGATTTTATTGCCCGGCGTATAAATTGGGCGCTCAGGTGGAGCTATATACAGCTTTCGGTATACACCGAGATCTTCGTGAGGTTTAACAATCAGGTGGGTTGCAAATATACGTCCCTTTTCATCCTTTTCAGCCATGCCTGCAAGAATGACAATATTTTTCTCTGATGCAAGATTTAAGAGTTTATCCGTTGCAGGACCTGGAACAGGCTCTGCAACGTCTGATATATCGGTACGTACGCTGTAACCCGTAATATTCATTTCAGGGAAACAGATTATTGAAGCGCCCTGATTTTTTGCTATTTTTATCCACCTTGCTGTTTGGTCAAGGTTATGTCCGGTTTTATTTACAGGTGAATTGGAGACGACAGCGGCAACGCATATATCTTTCATAGTAGCAGTTCACGGTTCACGGTTCACAGTTCTCACAACTGAACCTTTTGGCTTTATGTTTTGATCAACCACGCCTTGTCGTGGTAAACTGTTAATTATGAACGGTTACCTTTCATAGATAGAATATTTGATGTTTAACGAGCGGGTTAGACTTTACAGATCGAAGTGAGCATTTATCTTAAAAACCTTTGTTGCAGGCAGATTGATAATATCAGTTATTCCGGTTTGTTGAGAGATTTTTTTAAGATTTGTCTCTATTTCATCCATGGATGGAGCAATAAAGGTAAACCATATATTATACTTATTATTACGCCTGTAATTATGAGTTACTCCCGGATAGCCGTTAACCTCTTTGGCAAAGGATTCAATCATATCTTCCGGAACCTTTGCTGCGCAGAGAGTGCTGATAAATCCTAATTTTTCAGGGACAAAGTTCCCTCCTATTCGTCGTATAATTTTCTTTTCCTTTAACCTGGTGAGACGTTTTAAAACCTCATCTTCAGAAATGCCCAGGTCATTAGCAATGGAAAGATAGGGGCGGGAGGTTATCGGAAAGTTGGACTGTATCTTGTTTAGGATTTCTTTGTCTGTGTCATCTATTGAAAGCATGATTTTTGAGCGAACCCTTAATAAAAAAGCCCCGCATATTATGCAGGGCTTTTTTAGTTAAAAATGTGTTAAACAGGCCATTGTTTACTTGATTTAGACGCATCCTGTAGGTTTTGGAAGGCCGGCCATCTTACATGCTCCTTTGCCGGGTCCGGACGGATAAAGCTCATATATATGCTTTAATTTGTAACCTGTAACCTTGGAAAGTATCCGAACCATTGGGGCAATTCCGTTTTTCTCATAATATTCGCGAAGAACTGTAATAACCTTTTGATGCTCATCATTCAGCTCTTCAATACCCTCTGTTGTTTTAACATACTGGACCCACTCTGGACACCAGCTGTCATATGCATCAATAAAACCATCTTCATCCGTGACAAAATGTTTACCCATAAAATCAATTTCCGGCATTTAAAATTCCTCCTTTGTAAAAAATAAAATTATTATAGCTTTCCGCCCTTTGATCTTTTATTAATCTATCTAAGTTTAATATATTATTAATTAATAAATGTCAATATTAAACAGTGATGAATTCGTAAAAAGTCAAACATACCCCTTAACCGTCATTCCGGCGAAAGCCGGAATCCAGTAATTACAGATACTTATAATCCATGAGATTGCTTTGCTCGCAATGACGTACTTTTTGACTTTTTACGAGTTCATCAACCTTGAACGGTGAACCTTTGAACCTGTGAACGGCTACGATTTTTATTTGGTCCCAGCTTTTTTTGCTATAAAAATTACGAGGTCTATATTAACGAAATATTCCTTGTTTTAATTCAAAAACTTATGTATAAAAACGCGAAAACGAAAAACGAATGAGCCTGTTTCAAAACGTTTCAGTTTGTTCAAGGTCAAGGAAGGCGATAATTTTAACCACAGGAATACATTGAGTATTTCGAGGATAGCGCTAAAGCTTCACTGCGTGCCAAAATTAGAGCCTGGCGCAGAGATTGGGCAAAATGGGACGTTTTGAAATTGGCTCAAAGGTAATATAATGCGAATCAAAGCCCATGCAAATAAAATTTGCAAAGTACTAAAAACTACCTATCCAAATGTCAAGACCCGGCT